>JBJONI010000049.1:0-9604 GCA_046051915.1 Pseudomonadota bacterium | reverse complement strand
CCGACGAGGCGAGCCGGTTGGTGACGTTGGCGTTGCGCGGGGGACCGCGCGACGTCGAGCGCTTGATCCGCGAGCTCCTCCCTGTGGTGCACGCCCGCGCTGCGCGGATGCTGATGGGCGCGGGCGGGGGGGCGCACCGCAACCTGCGCGAGGAGATCGAGGACGCCGCGCAGGAGGTCCTGAGCTTGCTCTTCGCCGACGAGGGCCGCGTGCTGCGGGCTTGGTCGCCGGAGAAGGGCCTGAGTCTGAGGAACTTCGTCGGCCTCGTCGCGCAGCGAAAGGTCGGCGCGATCCTCGCTGCGCGCAAGCGGAACCCGTGGTGGGAGTCGCCGATGGCCGCGGACGCCATCGAACGGGCGCTGCCGTCGGACGGGGCCGTCGAGGAAGCGCTGGCCGCGCGCGAGGTGATGGAGGTCGCGGTGCGACGCGTCGCAGAGACCCAAAGTGAGCGCGGCCGGCAGTTGCTGCACTGGATCGTGGTGGAGAGGGCCGACATGGACGCGCTTCGCGAGCGGACGGGCATGGCGGATGCGGCGCTCTACCAGTGGAAAAGCCGACTCAGCAAGGCTGTTGGTGAGGCCGTTCGCGTCTTGCTCGCGGAAGGCGATACGTCCGAGACGGGGGAGGACCCATGAAGCGCACACCATCCCCGGAGCTCGACGCGCTCCTTGATGCGATCGGGCCCGACCTGGGGCCCGTGGAGGACGACCACGACGTGCTCGCGGCGCTCGCCGCCGGAGACGCCGTGCAGGGTCGTGATCCCGCGTTGTGGACTCCGCTCGACGAGGCGGCGGTGGCACGCCTGACGCGGGCAGCGATGTCGGCGAGAGACGGTGCGCCGTCGGCGGAAGCGCTGGCGCTTCGGCCGGTCGCGCAGGCGGCTGCCGACGCGACGCGGTCCCGCGCGGGTGCCGTTCGCGGGCTGTGGGGGTGGCTCACGACCCCAGCGTTCGGTGTCGCGTTCGCCCTCGCCGCGGCGGTGCTGCTGTGGCCCTCCGCGCCCCCGTCTCTTCCCAACTACGTCCTGCAGGCCGGAGCCGGGGATCGTGCCTACCGCGGCGCGACGGCGGCGAGCGAGAGCGTTGCGACCGTATCGGACGGGTCGGTGTACCGGCTGGTGCTCCGACCGGAGACGCCGGTCGCGGGCGTTGGCGCTGGCGTGTTCGTCCGTGGCGAGGCGGGCTGGCGTCCGCTCGACGCGGAGGTGCAGGTCGACGACGGCGGAGCGGTTCGGGTCGACGTGCGGGTCGACGCGGCGCTGCCGGTCGGTGATGTCCTCGTCGCGGTGGTGCTCAAGCCAGGCGCGTCGCCCAGCGTCGAGGACGTGGGCAAGGAGTCGACGTGGGAGGTCGCGCTTCGCCACGTGGTGTCCGGCTCGGGGTCGGCCTCGCCCTGACCGCGTCGTGTACCGCCCCCGAGCCACCGACAGGGTGGTGGTGGGTGGGGTGTGACGCCGTCGTGCAGGACGTCTGTTACGCGCCGGACGACGCCGACGTTCGCGTGTTGGTCGCGTATGCCGACGCGCCCGGGACCGATGCAGAGGTGCCGCTCGCAGGCACCCGCATGCGGTCGGTCGGTCCCGGGACCACGAGCACGCCGTTCGCGCGGCTCGTACGTCGATCGGGCGAGGCGCCGGAATCGCCGTCGCGCGCCCATGGCCGGGCGATGCATGCGGCGTTGCTCGCGGGGGATGTGGGCGCCGCGACCGCATCCCTCGATGCGCTGCGCCGTTTGCCGACGCGCGCGGTCGAGGATGCGCTGCGCGAGCTCGGAGGCGAGGGGGCGTTGGCCTCGGCGGTCGGGGACGTGCGCGGCGCGGTGCGTGCGTGGCGCCGCCGTGAATCGCTCGCCTCGGCGCTGCAACTCTCCGCTTACGTCGGGTTCCCCTACCTCGCGGACGCCCTGCAGCGCGCGGGGGAGCACCTCGCGGCGCTCGATGCTTACGAACACGCCATCGCGACCCTTCGGGCGGTCGGCGACGACACCACCGCGTGCCGGCTGCACGGGTTGGGGATCAGCCTCGCGTTCGGGATGCACCGGGCGGAGATGGCCGGCGTCGACGTCGACGCCTGGCGCCACGACCATGCCGGCGCCGACGCCGCCGCCCTGCTCGATGCCGCAGGCGCGGCGTGGCCGGAGGGGTGCCCTGAGGACGCGTTGCGTCGGCAGGCTTGGTCCGTCGACCGCGCCATGGTGGCGCTCGCTCAGGGAGACCTTGCGACGGTCGAGGCGCAGATCCGGACGTGGGACGCGTCGCCGGCGAGCGCAGCCGTGGCGCTCGATCGAGAACGGGTCCGTGCGGGCGTCGCCCATCGTCAGGGGCGCTGGGCGGAAGCCGAGCTCGCGTGGCGCCGCATGGAGGCGCTCGCCGTCGTCGCTGATCCTGTTCAGGGTCGCATGGACGCGCTGGAGGGACGCGCCCTCGCGTTGCGGGCGTTGGGCAAGGGCGCCGAGGCGCGTCGCGTCGGCTGGGAGGCCCTGGAGACCGCCGAGGCCTTTGCGCCGTTCGTGCCGCTCGATGGCGGGCGCGATCGGTTCCTCTCGGGCCTGACGCGCGTGGTCGGCGCGTTGGCGGCCGCACACCTGGACGCAGGCGACGCTGCGGGCGCACTTCGGGCGTGGCGAACGCACCGTCGGGCCTTCCTCGCGAGCGTCCGTGACGGCGTCCAGCCGCACGACCCCGCGTTCGTCGCGGCGGTCGCGAGGTACCGCGGTCTGGTGGCGCGCGGAGATGACGTGCTCGCGAACGCGTGGAAGCTGTCGGCGCGCGACCTTGATCGCCAACAGGCCCGTGTCGCGGCTTGGTTGCGCGAGGGGCGGGCGCTGCTGGAGGCGGCGTTGCCGCGTGCTGCCGAGCGCACCCCGTTGCCTGAGGTGGCGACGGGCGAGGCCTTGGTGCTCTGGACGGGGCTCGCGAGCGAAGACCGGGCCTTCGTGCGACGGCCCGACGGCACCGTGGTCGCCGTTGCGTTGGCTGGCGGGCCGGTCCCTCCGTCGCTCGTCGACGCCGTCCGCGGCGCGGCGCGGATACGTCTGCTCGTGCCTCCCGCAGAGGCGGACCGAGACCTTCCGCTCCTCGGGCCGCCCGGTGCGCGCTTGATCGACGTCGCACCGGTCGCTTGGTCGCTCGACCTTGGCCCGCGCGCGCCGGTGGCGGGCGAGGGGGCGGCGTTGGTGGTCGACCCGACGGGGGACCTGCCAGGGGCGCGTCGCGAGGGCGAGGGGGTCCTCGCGGCTTGGGCGGCGTCGGGATGGCGCGCGGTCCGCCTTGCGGGGGCGGAGGCCACGGCCGCCGCTGTTCGTCCCCTCTGGGCCTCGGTCGCACGGCTGCATCACGCGGGCCATGGCGAATCGGGCGAGGGGCCGTGGGGTGCGTCCCTGCGGCTCGCGGACGACACCCGCGTGGGTGTGGCCGACGTGCTCGCCGGCGGCAGGAGCCCGGCGCGGGTGGTGCTGTCGGGCTGTGAGACGGCGTCGGCACCGGGCACCGCGGTCGCCAACCTCGGCATGGCGCAGGCCTTCGTGCTGGTCGGCGCTGAGGCGGTGGTCGCGGCCACCCGGCCGGTCGACGACGCGGCGACGGCGACCTTCATGGACGCGCTGTACGCCGCCCGCTGGACCGACGGGGACCCGTGGGTGGCATTCCGTGCGGCGGCCGCGCCGGGGTTCCGTCTGATGGTTCCTTGACTACAACGTGCCGATCCACGCCGCGAGGCGTTCCACCGTGTCTGCGTCGAGGGCCTCCCCGCCAGCATGGCCCGTGATGGCCTCCTCCAGCGTGCGGGCTCGGCCGTCGTGCAGGTAGGGGGCGGTCGCCCAAGCGCCCAGCAACGTGGGGGTATCGAACCCATCGAGGGCTTGGCCGAGGCGCTGCCCGGCGGCGGCATCGAGGGTGCCGACGTCGTGTCGGAGCGGTTCCGCGAGCTGGCTGTCTGTGAAGTCGAGCGCAGGGATGTGGCAGGTCGCGCAACCCGCCGCGTTGAACAGGGCCGACGCGTCGAGGGCAGCGGACGGCGGACGCGGGAGGGGGATGCTCGCGACGTAGGCGGCGAGGGCGTCGAGATCGTCGCTGAGGCCAGCCTTGCTGGCGCCCAAGGGGTCCGCATGCGCGAGCCACGCAGTGTCGCTCAGCAGGCCCGTGCCGCCCTGCCCATTGCGGATGTCGCCTTCGAAGTCTTGGATTTCATCGAAGTTGCCGGTCCAATGGACGCGCCCCATCGCCATGCCGCCGCGGCCCTCGAGGGAGATCGTGTTGCGCAAGCCCTCGCCGCGCTGGGTGAAATCCCACGTCAGGCCGTCGTCGCGTCCATCGGGGTGGCACGTGGCGCACGCGATGTAGCCATCGATCGCGAGGCGCGGGTCGCTCGCGTCGTGGAACAGCCGCTTCCCGAGCGCCACCTCGGGATCGAGGGGTTCGGCGTCGAGCAACGACACGGCGTCGGTGAGCGCCGGCGGGCGGCTGGGGTCCTCGATGGCAAACACGCGCAGGGTGTGGTCGAGCGGACTGTGGGCGAGCAACCAGGCGTCGTCGGCGGTCGTCGCGAGGGCATCGACGCCGACCCCACCGTCGAGGGCTTGGCCGACGGTTTGCAGGGAGAACGCATCCATGCGGGTCAGGACGCCTGTGCCGGGGTGCGCGGCGAACAACCAGGTGCCGCGGCGGCTGGTGGTCAGCGCGGAGACCTCTCCCTGTTGGTCGAACACCTTGCGGGCGGCGAGGTCCTCGACACCGCTCGCGGGGTCGAGCACGCGAACGGTGGCGCGCAACGTCAGGTCGGCGCGCAGGGGCTCGCCGCTCACGAACAAGCCGCGGACGACGTTCGCGACGTGACCGCCGACCCACAGCGTGCCGCCGTCGGGTGCGAAGGCGATCGCGTGAAGCCCGGTGACGACGCCGGCGTTGGTGGTGTCGGAATCAGGTCCGGGGTCGTTGGCGAGCGGCCAGCGCGCCTCGGCCGACAGCACGGCCCCCGCTCCGCGAAGCGTCGTCGCGAGGGGGCCGGTGCCGCTCGACCAAGCCACCGCACGGGGCTCTCCCTCCAGCGGCACCGTGCCTGAGGAGAGCGCGTAGAGGGCCCGCTGACCTTCGAGGGCGACCCACGTCTCCCCCTCCGCCCGGATCATGCCAAAGGGCCGACTGCCCGGCGGCAACGCGTGGATCGTCGTGACGGCTTCGGACGCTGGGGAAGCGACCTCCCAGATCGCTTCGGCTCGGTCGCAGGACACCCACAGACGGTCGTCCTCCACCGCGACCGCGCGGGGGTGGTCGCAGGTCGGTACGGTGGCGACGCGGCGCCACGTGCCGAGCTCCACACCGATCACGAGGTCGGCGTCGGGTTCGACCATCCAGACGAGGTGGGCCGCATCGTCCACGGCGATCGCGCCGCTTGCCACGGGGCGTGGGTCCGCCGCTGGCGCGTAGACGGTGACGCGAACGGTGTCGCTACGACGCACACCGCCCCCGAACATCGCGCTGACCGTCACCACGCGGTTGCCTGGGCTGGACCAGGTGTGGGTGACCTCGGCGCCGACGGCTTGGGTGCCGTCCCCGAAGTCCCACGTCGCCTCGGCGTCGACGTCGAGCGCGAGTCGAAGGGGTTCGCCGACCGCGACGACTTGCGCGGGCCCCGCGTCGACCGCGGCGGGGGCCTCCGCCGGATCGCGCGACGTGTCGTCGCTTGGCGGTTCTGCGGGCCCCCCACACGCCGCGAGGGCGAGGAGGACGCTCAGGGCGCGGTGCGGAAGGTGCTGGACCATGTCTCGACCACGGGGTTGAAGGAGACGTCGACGAGGCCGCCTCGCGTGACCTCCACACGGTACCGCGTGTTGGGCGCCAAGGGGGCCTTCGGGCTGTAGGTGACGGTGTTCTCCTGCGCGTTCACCCAGCCGCGCACCGGGGACTCCGTCCCGTCATCGGCGAGGGCATACAGGCGGACGGAGCCCTCGAACGCCGAACCGGGGTCGACCATCTCGCTCATGCCGATGCCGATGCGCGCCGTGAGCGCCACGTTCTCTGCCCCGTTTCGTGGCGCGACCGCGAGCACCGTCGGGCCATCGATGTCGGGTTCCGACCGCCACGGCATCACGGCCGTGCCCTGGCCATCGATCGCCTCGGCGTCGACGCTGAGCAGGGCAACGTTGCCCCACGGGGTGATCGTGTCGAGGTCTCCGGTCAGGTAGCCCGTGCCGACCAACGACGGGTTGTCGAGGTCGCGGAAGTCCAGGATGTCCGCCCGGGTGCTGCCACCGGTGAACACGTAGCCTTCGTCCCAGAACACGTACCCGCCGTTGGCGTCGGGGAGGATGTACTCCGCACGGTGGACGGGGTTGGCGCTGTCGGCGATGTCGTAGAGGATCGCGCCGCCGCCGCCCTCCTTGGGGGCAAACAGGGCGTGGTCGCCGGCGAGGTTGGCAAAATAATAGTCGATCGACTGGCCCTCCGCGTTCTGCACCTCGAACGCCCCGCCCGGGATCGGTTGGGGGGAGGCGGGGTCCGAGATGTCGAGGACGGCGGTGGCGGCGACTTCGGCACCGGTGACCAACAGCCGGTCGCCCATGGCGAACACGCCTCCCACGCGTAGACCGTTGTCGAGCCGGACCTGATTCACGACGACGGGGGCGCGCGGGTCGGTCGCGTCGACCACGATGACGCCGTTGTCGGCGCCCCCGACGTAGACCCAGGGGTACTGCCAAGCGACGGAGAGCGTCACGCGGGCGTAGGCATCCGGGTACAGGAAGTCCGGGGTCTCGAGCGTCGAGACGACGACGGGCGCGGTGGCGTCGGACAGATCCCAGAACATGATGCCGCCCTTGCCGATGCCACCGAGCCAATCCGTCACCGCCCAGTCGCCGGCGTTCGGGTCGTCGTCGGGGAGCATCGCGAGCCCGATCGCGTGCGACTCGCGCAGCCCCGGGTCTTTCGCGGAGCCGATGGCCTCAGGTTGGCACGGGTCGTTCAAGGCGTACAGCGTCAGGCCACTGGTGCCGCCGAACTCGGGTGCCCACGGGACGAGCGCGTGCCCTCGGTAAGGGACGACGAGGTTGTGGTGGTTGACGTCCCCTTCGCCGCCGTCCAGAAAAGCGCAGTTCGTCCAAAGAACGTCTGCAGGCTGGTCCACCAAGGCTCCCCCTGGGCCGCGCATCGCGGGTCCAGAGAGGGGGTCGGGGAACGCCCACGGCGGCGGGCCCTCGGGTTCGGGCGGGGCACACGCGACCAGCAAGCTGAGGGCGAAGACCTTCATGTCGACTCCGGATGCGCTACCGTACCACGGGGCCCCTTGGGCCGGAGGAGGACGGATGGTCTCTGCGTTCAGGCAACCTTGGGTGCTCGGCTTGGCGTGGATCGCGTGTGGCGGTTCGGAGCCAGCCCTCTCGGAATCGGTGGGCGCGGTCGGGACGAGCCCCTCAGCGGGGGAGGTCGCTGCGGTCGAACCGGTTGCGGAACCCGGGGTGCCCGGTAGCGTCGGTGGCACGGCGGCGGAAGCGGGCGCCGCACCCGGCGCACCCGCCGCACCCGTCGCTTCGGCGTCACCGGGGATGCCGGTGGGGGCGGGCGTGGGTGCCCCACCATCGGCGGCTGCGATCCCCGTGGCGGCGCCGACCGGTGCTGTGATGGGCGGGGTTGCGCAGGGTGGGCGGGTCGCGGTCGTCGCGGGGACGGTGGCCCCCATCGCTCCTGCGGCGGTCAACGCCGGGGTGGCCGTAACCAGCGCGCCGAGCGCCGCCGCCGTTCCGGTCGCCGCCGCCGTCGCTCCCGCGGTGCCGATGACCGCGCAGGCCGCGCCTGCCGCCGTTGCCCCTGTTCGCTACACCTTGGACGCTTCGAGCTCGCAGCTCTGGGTGTTGCTCCGCTACGACCGGGACGCCGCGATGAAGGGCCACGACCACGTCGTCCAAGCCACGACGTTCGACGGCCGCGTGACGTGGTCGCTGGCGGATGCTTCGGCCTGCGATGTCGACATCCAGTTCCCTGTGACGGCGCTGACGATCGACCCCTCCGGGGCGCGTTCGCGCGCGGGCCTGACGGGCGACACGCCGACGGGCGATCTGCCCGACATCAAGAAGAACATGCTCAGCAACAAGCAGCTCGACGCGTCGCGGTTCCCGACGATCCGGTTTCAGGCCTCAGACTGCTCCGGTACGACCGGCGCGGTCACCGTTCGAGGGACGATGTCGATGCATGGGGTTCAGCGTCCGCTCTCGATGCAACTCGACGTGCGCGCGGACGGGACGTCGTTCACCGCGTCGGGCAAGACCAAGATTCGCACCAGTGATTTCGGGATGGACCCGTACAGCGTGTTCTTCGGTGCGCTCCGCAACGACGACACCTTGGAGCTGCACGTCGACGTCAAGGGCCGCCGCTGACGACGCTCAGGGGAGCGTGACGGCCAAGCCGGTTGCACCGACCGTGATCGGGAGGCTCGCGGCGGGGTCGGTCGGCGGGCGGCTCATCGGGTCGCCGTCGCTGTCGAGGCGGACCGAGAGCTCGACGTTCGTCGGGACGCCGCGTCCCATCGCCATCGGGCGGTCGGCGCCGGTGATGCGGAACGTCATCGGAAAGGGCCCGGGCGCGAGGCGGACGGCGGCGATCGGCGGCCCCGGTTGTGCGGGATCGCGGAGGCTCACGAACAGCACTTGGCCCTTGGCGTCCGCGCGCGCGAGCGTGATCGTACCTTCCGCGAGGACGTCGGTGGCGGCAGGTTCGGTCGCGCCGGGAGGCGCTGGCGCTGGTGCGGGCGTGCTTGCGGCGCCAGGTCCGGCGGCGAGGCGGCGCTGCGCCTCTTCGCGCATCGCGAGGAGCTGGGGGTTGGTGGGCTCCAGCGTCAGCGCCTTGTCGAAGTCGGCCAAGGCATCCTTCGGCGACGTCTCGAGCGAGAGCAGGCCGTGGTAGACCCAAGCACGCAGCTCGGTCGGATGCGCTTTCTGGATCTCGACCAGGGTGCCGAGCGCCTCCTCCTTCTGACCGATGAACGCGCGGAGCACCGCCCTGTAGGTCCGGCCCGCGGGGTCGTCGGGTGCGATCGCGAGCGCGGCGTCGTTGGACTTCATGGCGGCGCCGAGGTCCTGTCGGCCGAGATGGATCTCTGTCAGTCGATGCAGCGTGTCGAGGTCGTTCGGGTTCGCTGCGAGCTTTGCCTCCAACGCCTGCACGCGCGTATCTGGGGCCTCGGCGTCGGCGCGCCGGTCCATCGCGACGTCATCGCCACCGGTCATCGTCTCGCCCGCGCGCCGGTCTCGGGCGTCCTCTCCTGCGAACGAGACGAGGAGCGCGAGGAGCGCGGCGACCGCGGCGGTGTAGCCAGCGCCTCGCCAGACCGCGGTGGCGTCGCTCTGCTTGACCCCAAGTTGCGTCAACGCCGCTTGGAACGCGGCGGGGTCGGCGTCACGCAGCGCAGCGAGCTGCGAGGCCAACGCTTCGGAGGAGGCACCCGACGGGCCCGCGGGGAGCGTGGGCGCGGTCTGCCCGTGCAAGCCTTCGAGGGCGCGGGCGCCGACCGCGAGCAGGGCGCGGCGCTCGGCGTCGTACCGCTCGCTCGTCAACTTGTCGCGCTCGAGCTCCAGTCGACGAAGCTGCTCGACCGCGGTTGCGTGGGCGTCTTCGAGG
>JBJONI010000048.1:0-5969 GCA_046051915.1 Pseudomonadota bacterium | reverse complement strand
TCCGACCCTGCCGTGAGCCGGCTCGTCAAGGACGACCGGTCCGAGGCGCTGCTCGTGCTGCGCCTTGACAGCGCGAAAGCGGACGATCTCGAAGATGCGCTCGATGCGGTCGAGGCGTGGGTGCGTGACGAGGCGGTCACAGCGTGGCAACCCGTCTCGCGGCAGGCCGACCCAGCAGCGTTTGACCGTGTCTTTCAGGCCCAGCTCGTCGCGCGATTGCGCGCGGAAGCCGAGCGGGTGGATGTGGCGCTGCCCGAGGACCTCGACGCACGGGTGACCACGTTCCTCGCGTCCCCCTCGGCGGGTCCCGACCTGCAGCGGTTGTCCGACGATCTGGGGCGCTGGTTGGCCTCACCCGAGAACGTCGTCGACATCGCGCCCGATCGCCGCGACGCGGTTCGGGACGCGGTCGTCGGTCTTGCGTCTGAAGCCGCCGACGAGGAGGTCGCCTCGGCGGTGGCCGCGGCGCTCGGGGAGATGGTGGCGTCCACGCGCGTTCAGGACCTCGTCTTTGGCTTGGGTTCCGTCCGTGGGGACTTCCTGCGCGACGCCCGCGGCGCGGCCGAAGCCGCCCGTTTGTTGCCGCTCCTCGGCCTGTCGCCGACCGGTGAACTCGCCGCGTCGGCCGCCAGGAAGCTCACGGAGCGTGAGGCGCCCGAGATGCCGGTGGCGGGTGACGGGGAAGGGGTTCGGCAACTGGACTGGACGGTCTCGGGGCAGCCGGTGCTCTACCGTGGCCTCTCGCGCAGTGTCACCGCCAACCAGTTCTCGAGCCTCGCCTCGTCGCTCGTGCTGGTGCTCGTGATCATGTCGGTGCTGTTGCGGTCGGTGTGGTCGGGGCTGCTCAGCGTGATGCCGACGGTGGCGACGATCGTCGTGATCTATGGCGCGATGGGCTGGATGGGCGTGCATCTCGACATCGGCACCTCGATGATCGCGTCGATCATCGTCGGCGCGGGGGTCGACTACGCGGTTCACCTGCTCGCCGCGTGGGAGGCCGCGCCCGCGGAACCGATCGCGGCCGCGGTCCGCCGCGCCGTGGAGGACACCGCCCACGCGATCTGGACCAACGCTGGGATGGTCGGTGCCGGGTTCGTGGTTCTTACGCTCGGCGATGCGAAGCCCCTGATCAACGTCGGTGCCCTCACCAGCGCGGCGATGGTCGTCGCGGCGCTCGCGACCTTCGCGATCCTCCCGGTCTTCGCGAACAAACGACGCTACAATGCTGAACCTGTCCTTCCTGAATCCTCTGGAGATCCTCGATGAACGCTCGTCTGGCTGCCCTGACCCTGGCCTGCTGGTTCACCCCGACGCTCGCACTGGCGGGAGCCGGTGACGATCTGCTCGTCAAGGTCGACCGCGCGATGTCGAACTTCCAAGACTCGACGATCACCTTCGAAGTGCTCAACCTCAAGCCCGGCACGTCGGCGCCGCAGACGATGAGCTTCATCACCCGCGTCAAGGGCAAGAAGTCGTACACGGAGTTCCTCGCGCCCGGCGACCTGAAGGGAACGCGGGTGCTCAGCCTGTCGCCCACCGAGCTGTACGTTTACCTGCCGGAGTTCGGAAAGATCCGTCGCGTGACGAGCAGCTCCACCGAGCAGGGCTTCATGGGGACGGTGTTGACGCAACAGGACATGGCCCCGCCGCAGTACGCGACGATCTTTTCGGTCACCGACTACAAGACGGCCGGCGCCACGGCCACGCTCACGCTCGTCGCCAAGCCGGGCATCGAGGTCACATTCAAGACCCTCAAGATGACGGTGGACACCACGAAGAACGTGCCGACCCGCATCGACTACGTCGGAGCCTCCGGGCAGGTCGTGCGTACCGAGACGCGGCAGAACTACACGTGCAACAGCAGCGGGTACTGCATGTTCGGCGTGATGATGATGACGGACCACGGGCGCGGCGCTTGGACGCAGCTCAAGCCTGTCGGCGGCGTCAAGCTGAACCAGGGCCTTTCGGACGACCTGTTCACCCAGCGCACGCTGCAATACGGCCTGTGATCCCGGCTCGCCCGCGACCGTCGCGGGGTTAGGGCAACGCCGTCGCTTCTTGCGCGCTCGCCGCGTCGATGGTGCGGCAGGAGGGCGCGTGGCGGGGGGTAGCAGCAAGGCGGTGTACACGGCGATCGCCGCGAACACGCTGATCGCGATCGCGAAGTTCGTCGGCTACTTGCTCTCGGGTTCGGGAGCGATGCTCGCCGAGGCGATTCACTCGGTCGCGGACGTCGGCAACCAGGCGTTGTTGGCCCTCGGTATGGCGCGTGCGCAACGGCAAGCCGACGAAGCCTACCCGGAGGGGTACCGCCGAGAAGCGTTCGTTTGGGCGTTGATCTCCGCGGTGGGGATCTTCTTCCTCGGGTGTGGCGCGACGGTGTTTCACGGCGCGCAGGAGCTTTGGGGTGGCGCCCACACCAGCGTCGACGGGCACGCGGACGGGGTCGGCATCTCGGTGGGCATCCTGCTCGTGAGTCTGCTGCTCGAGGGGTGGTCCGGGGTGGTCGCGATCCGCGCGTCGGCAGCGCACGCCACCCAGCGGGGCCTTTCGTTGGTCGCGCATCTTCGAAGCTCCGAAGATCCGTTCGAGCTCGCGATCCTGCTCGAAGACTCTGCGGCGATGATCGGCATCGTGATCGCGCTGGCCGCCATCGGGCTCGGCGAGGCGACCGGGTGGTGGTGGTGGGACCCGGCGGGCTCGGTCACCGTCGGCTTGCTGCTTGGTGCGGTCGCGGTGGCGCTCGTGCAACTCAACCGCGCGCTCCTCGTCGGGCGTGCGGTGAGCCAGGAGGAGCAGGCGCGGATTCGAGCGATCTTGCAAGCCTCTCCCGCGGTCGAAGGGCTGGAGCGGGCCTCCGCCATCGTCGCGGGCGCCGAGATGTACGCGATTCGCGCCGGCATCGACTTTCGGGGCGCCCATCTCGCGGGGTTGGCGCTCCGCGGGACCTCGCTCCATGAGGCGGCGGAGTCGATCCGAGATGGCGACAGCCTGCGTGCTTGGGCCGACGGTTTTGCCGAGCGCCTGCTCGATGTGCTCGCGGACGAAGTGGATCGCATCGAGGCAGAGATTCGCGTCGCTGTCCCTCAGGCGCAGCAGATCGACCTTGAGCCCGAGCGCCGCGGTGCAGGCAAGGACGATCGCGCCTAGCGACCGATCGTCGCACCGCGCCCGGCTCGGCCACGGGCTACACTCAGGGCAGGGGAGGCACGATGTCCGTTCATCAAGGCGAACTCACACGTCGCATCTGGGGCGTTCTGCGTGCCGCGGGCGCGCTCGGCGCGGCTGCCTGTGCGTCGGAGCCGGTGGGAGACGAGGACGGCTTTGCCGATGAGCTCGCGGTCGCGTTGCCGGGCGACGACGCGCTGGGTCCCCCGGTCCTCACGTTGTTGAGTCCCGCGACGGTGGAGCCGGGTGTGTACACCACCCTGCGCGTCCGCAACGCCCGGCCGGGGGCGACGGTTCGGATCGCGTACGCCGACGCGGTCGGCGCGGGCGCGTGCCCTCCGTCGTTGAGCGGTGTCTGCCTCGACGTGGTCGGCAACGCCGGCGTCTTCGGCGGGGGCGTTGCGAACGCCAGCGGGGTCGCCGACGTGGTCGGCTTTGTGCCGCACGACCACCCTGGGTCCTCGCTCTGGTTGCAAGCTGCGCACGGCGGCACGGGGGCCCGCGAGTCCGCACCCGGCAGCGTCGCGCTGGTTGCGCCTCCCCGCACGTGCACCGGCGGCGCGGATTGGTTGACGCCTGGCAACTACAACGTCCTGTACACCGCGGTCGCGTGTGCGCCGTTGCCGCCTTCGGGCGTCTGCAATGACCCCGCCTCGCTGACCAGCAACCAGATCAGCGCGTTGTGGACGGCGTCGACGAAGACGACCATGGGGGCTGCGTTTGGGGGCTACACGCTGTTCCCGTACTGCCACGAAGACACCGTCGAGACGGCATGCTGCTACGAGAGCAACATCAGCATGTTGGCGATCGGACGACCGTTTGTCGTCGACGGCGCGAGCCACTGCGCACCCCTGATCGCGGGCTCGGGCCGGCGGCCGGTCGATTGGGCCGCGCGGCGGTTGCGCGGACCGCAACGCCGTCGCGTCCGGGACGCTTGGGCGCGCGCCGCGCAGGCCGAACACGCGAGCGTCGCCGCGTTCTCGCGCTTCACGATGCAATTGCTCGCGTTGGGGGCCCCGATGGCCCTCGTCTCCGCGTCGGCGGCCGCGATGGCCGATGAGGTGCGTCACGCGGCGGCCGCGGCCGAGCTCGCAGGCCGCTTCGCGGGGCAGGATCTCTCGTTTGGCCCGCTGGCCGCAGCCCTTCTCGGCGAGGGCTCGGTCACGCTGCGCGCCGTGCTGGAGGACGTCGTTCGTGAGGGTTGCATCGCGGAGACGATCAGCGCCGCCGAAGCGGCCTCGATGCGCGATGCTGCGACCGATCCGGCGATCGCCGCCGTCCTGGCAGGGATCGCGGAGGACGAGGCGCGCCACGCCGAACTCGCTTGGGCGTTCGTCGCTTGGGCGCTGGCGCAAGATCCGAGCCTCCGGGCCGACGTCGCGATCTGGTTCGGGGAGGGGCACCGGCACGCGCCTGCGCCGTTGGACCCTGACGCGGCCACGCTCGCTGCACACGGGCAACTCGACGCCGCGTCGCGCTTTGCCCTCGCGGAGCGCGTCCTCGCCGACACCGTGGCGCCGTTGGCAGCGGCTCTCCTCGGGGCGCGGGAGGCCGCATGAGGCTCGGGTGGTTCGCCCTGTGGGCCGGATGCGCCGGTGAGGGGGCGCCCGTCGACCCGACGGTCGACATCCTCAGCCCCGTCGACGGCGAGGTCATCGCCACGGCTTCGGTGGGGGTCACCGCGGTGACGACGGGCTTCCGCTACGAGGCGCCGGACTCCGGGCTGGCGTCGTGGATGGCGTGGCTGGTGCCGTCCGCGCTCGCCCATGATCCGGGGGAGTCCCCGTACGGCTACTTGCAGTGGCGCATCGACGGTCAAGACGCCCTGACCACCACGGACCCTTCTGCGACCCTCGATCTGTCGGCGTTCGCACAAGGGTCTCACACGCTGGAAGTCGAACTGTTCTACCCCGACGGCGACGCGTTCTACCCTCCGGTGGTCGACGCCGTTGGCATCCTCTTGGAGCTTCCATGAAGCTGTGGCTTGCAGCGCCCTTCGCGCTGGTTCTCGCGTGTGACGGGGGCGAGGACCCGTTGGACCCCGACGTCGTCACCTCGACCCCCGTGCAAGGTCTCGACGGCGCCCTGCTCAGCGTGACCGGGACCGGCGCGTCCGACGTCTACGCGATTGGGTCGGACCCCGATGGCTCAGGTGCCACCGTGTTGCATTTCGACGGTGCGGCCTGGGCCGACCTCGACGTAGGCGCGGGCGACCTGTGGTGGGGATGGCCCGCGCCGGGCGGGGACGTGTTCATGGTCGGCGCCGGCAGCCGCGTCGTCCGCTACACGCCCACGACCACGGCCTACAACGAGCTGTTCCTCGACCCGGATGGCCGGTTCACCCTGTTTGGGGTGTGGGGTGCCGCGGACGACGATGTCTACGCGGTCGGCGGCAACATCAACGCCAGCCAGTACGGCGCCGCCGTGTTCCACTTTGACGGCACCGCTTGGAACCGCGTCGAACTGCCGGACGAAGCCGCACGCCAGGTCGCGATGTACAAGGTGTGGGGCCGCGCCACCGATGACGTGTGGGTTTGCGGAAACGGCGGGATCCTGCTGCACTTTGACGGGGCAGCATGGTCGGCGCAGGTCACGCCGGTCGGCACCGCCTTGTTCACGTGCACGGGCACCGACGATGGGACGCTCTACACGGTCGGCGGTGCAGGCAACGGCGCCATCTTGAGGACGGACGCAGCCGGCGTCACGGTGGACGAGTCGCCGGCGTTCGCCCAGACCATCCAGGGCATCACGATCCACGAGGGCGCGCCGCTCGCCGTCGGGTGGGGCGGGGTGTGGTACGG
>JBJONI010000047.1:0-3340 GCA_046051915.1 Pseudomonadota bacterium | reverse complement strand
CGCCCACGGGCCGCAGGCTGCCGCCTGGCTGCAGCGCATGGCCCATGGCCACTGAGGGGATCGACCGGCCGCTCGCAGGGGTCTTCCTTGCGCTCGCGAGCGCCTTGCTGTTCGCGCCGGCCCTCTCGCCGCAGCCGCCTGCGGGCCTGTTGGTCGAGGTCCGCGGCACGGTCGGAATCCCCGGCTGGCACCGGGTCACCCCGCCCACGCTGTGGGCAGCGTTGGAGGCCGCGCACGGCGACGCGCGCGACGTCGACGATCGGCCGCTGAAGCTCGGTGACGCGGTCGCTGTCGGCCCAAACGGTCCGCAGGTGGTTCCCGTGGGCCAGCCGCTGTTGGTCGGCCTTCCGCTCTCCGTCGCCGACGGCCCCGCCGAGGCCTTCGCCGACCTGCCCGGGGTCTCCGACGACGACGTCGCGCGCCTCGCGCCGGCGGGGACGGCCGGGCGAAGCCGTCCGCCGGGCCGCATCGCACGATGGGCCGAGCGAGCGCCTCGCGCGATCGTGGCGGCACCGCCGTCGCCCGTCGACGTCAACCGCGCGTCCGCCGAAGCCCTGGAGGCGTTGCCCGGGATCGGTCCCGCGCTCGCGGCCCGCATCGTCGCCTACCGGGAGGCGCACGGCCCGTTCCGAGACGTCGGTGGCCTCGACGAAGTCTCCGGCATCGGGCCAGCGACCCTCGCCCGCATCCTGCCGAAGGCCACGGTCTCGGGCCCTTGAGGGGTCGGTGCCTCAGCCCCCCTCGCGGGTCGCGCCTCGTGCCATCAGCCGGCTCACGGCGTCGACGGGTGGCAGGCCTTGCGACATCGCGAGAAGCGCCGACGTGAGCGGGAGTTCGACGCCCACGAGGCGTGCCATCGGCAGCACCGCGGCCGCGATCCGCACGGGCCCTTGGTCGAGCGCCCCCGTGGCCATGGCGACGCCAGCGTCATGGTTGGGGTGCCCGGGGCGAGCCTGCACCGCGACGAGGTCTCCGACGCCCGCGAGCCCCCCAAACGTCATCGCGTCGCACCCAAGGGCGAGCCCGAGGCGGGTCGTCTCGGCGAGCCCCCGTGCGAGCAGCATCCCCTGAAGGCCGGCCCCCGCGCCGGGGAGGGCGCCCATCAGCCCGAGCAGGCACGCCATCACAGGCATCATCGCGCCGCAAAGCTGTACGCCCATCAGATCGTCGGACGCGTAGGCTCGGTAGCGGTGACTGTGCAACGCCTCCACCGCACGCTCCCGGACGGCGGCATCCCGTGCCGCCACCACGCCCGCACAAAGCCCGCCGTTGAGGATCTCGGCGACGGGTGCCGGCCCGGCGAGCGCCCCCACGCGCGTCGCCTCGCACTCCTGCTGCACCGCATCCGTCAGCCAATCGCCGCTCACCGGGTCAAGGCCACGGCCAGCGACGATCACGATGTTGTCGGCGGACGGGTCGGCCAGCCGGATGGCGTCGCGGACAAGACTCGCCGAGGTGGCCACGAACAGCAGCTCGCACGAGGCGGACACTTCGGTCGGACGGGATGTACTCGGCAGGAACGCTGGCGGGCGCTCGTCTCGGTAGCCGATCAACGGCTCATGGCCCGCGGCGATCACCAGCCGCGCGATCGCCTGGCCCCAAGCGCCTCCGCCGAGCACACCGACCTTCATGGCGACCTCACGGGATGGGTTAGCCTAGCGGGCGCGAGCCGGCATCGGGTCGCATGGAGGCGGTTGTCATGTTCGACCTGTACGGCATCCCCACCTGTGGGACGGTGAAGAAGGCGGTGGCTTGGTTCACGGCCGAGGGCCTCGACCACCGCTTCCACGACCTGCGCGCCACGCCACCCACGCGCGACGACGTTGCCGCATGGGTCGACGCGTTCGGGGCGCGCGCGCTGCGCAACACCTCAGGGGGGTCCTTCCGGGCGCTCGGCCCGGAGAAGGACGACTGGGACGACACGCGCTGGGCGGCGGCGTTCCTCGCGGACCCGATGTTGATCAAGCGACCCGTGATCGTCCGCGACGGTGTGCCGTTGCAGGTCGTATTCGCCAAGCCGCCTGCGATCTGACGCAGGACCGTGCGCCTGCTTGCCCGCCGGCGCGACGCCGCATAGCCCCAGCCGCGATCCGCGGAGCGCCGATGTACTTCCAGGACCTGATCCTCACCCTACACCGCTACTGGGCCGACCAAGGCTGCGTCCTTGTTCAGCCTCACGATTTCGCCATGGGAGCCGGCACGTTCGCGCCGTCGACGTTCCTTCGCGCCCTCGGTCCGCAGGCCTGGAAGACGGCGTACGTCCAGCCATGTCGACGCCCAGGCGACGCGCGGTACGGCGAAAATCCGAACCGACTCGGCCACTACTACCAGTACCAAGTCCTCCTCAAGCCCTCGCCGCTCGACAGCCAAGAGCTCTACCTCGGGAGCTTGCGCGCCATCGGCATCGACCCGGCCGCGCACGACATTCGGTTCGTCGAGGACGACTGGGAGTCCCCCACGCTCGGCGCTTGGGGCCTCGGGTGGGAAGTGTGGATGGACGGGATGGAGGTCACGCAGTTCACCTACTTCCAGCAAGTCGGTGGCATCGAGTGCAAGCCCGTCTGCACCGAGCTGACGTACGGCCTCGAGCGGCTCGCGATGTACCTTCAGCGGGTCGACAACGTGTTCGACCTTCGCTGGGCGCCCGGCGTCTCGTACCGCGACGTGTTTCACCGCAACGAGGTGGAGCAGTCGAAGTACAACTTCGAGGTCGCCGACGTCGACAGCCTGTTCGAGATCTTCAACCGCGCGTTCGCGGAGTGCGGCCGTCTCAACGACGCCGGCCTCGCTCTACCGGCGTTCGACCAGTGCATCCTCACGAGTCACACGTTCAACCTCCTCGACGCACGCGGCGCGATCAGCGTCGCGGAACGGGCGCAGTACATCCGACGCATCCGCGAGTTGGCGTGCCGATGCGCGGAGACGTGGACGAAGGGCATCGACGGAGGTGAGGCGTGAGCACCGCACAACTGCTGATTGAGCTCGGGACCGAAGAGCTTCCGGCTCGTTTCGCCCGTCCGGCCGTCGAGGGTTTGCGCGACGGGCTCCTCGACCTGCTCGCGGGCTTGCCTCACGGCGAGGTCCGCACCTACGTCACGCCGCGGCGCTTGGCGGTGGTGATCGACGACTTGGCGACGCACCAGCCGACGTCGGAGAAGGAGGTCCTCGGACCGCCGGCTGACAAGGCGTTCACCGACGGAGCGCCCAACGAAGCGGGGGTCGCGTTCGCGCGCGGCAAGGGCGCGGACCCAGCGACCCTGCGGATCGTGGAGGTGCCCAAGCGCGGACCGGTCGCGGCCGTCACGGTCGTCGAAGGGGGTGCGGCCGTCGCCGACCTCCT
>JBJONI010000046.1:0-4171 GCA_046051915.1 Pseudomonadota bacterium | reverse complement strand
CGGCAGCCGCAGCAACGCCGGGTTGTGTTCGACCCACTGCCCGTCGTAGGTGTTCTCCGGCTTCGGCACCTTCATGTGAAAGCCAGAGATCAAGCGGAGCATCAACTGACGGGCGCCCTCGCGTTGGGTCAGCTCGCGGTTGTTCGACGCCTCGAAGCCCTCGAAGCCGATGTCGTTGATCCGCCCGTCATCGCTCGCGAACAGGATCAGGTCGGCCTCGGAGATCTTGCGGTCGTACTCCTCCAAAACCTCCAACGCGTGCGGCGCCACCGCGTCGAAGACGACGGCCTGCAGGCCGAGGTCGCGGACGTCACAGTGGACTTCGAAGCCCTTCTTCCCGCGTCGGAACGCCTTCTCACAGAACAGTTCGGTGCGGACTTGGAGGGCGGTGACGCGGACCTCGTTGTTTCGGGCGGCGTACAACGGAAACGGCAGGGGAAACCCGATCTGCATCTCGGCGTACCACCGCGTGCGGTCCCATCGGGCGAACCGGTCGCCCACGATCGTGATCGTCGGCGTTTCGTCGTCTTGGGGCGGTGCAGCGACGATCGGGGCAGGCGCCGTGGGGGCTGGGGACGGCGGCGTCACCGTCTCGGCCGCCAACGCGACCGAGCCCCACGCCCAACTGACGACCCACCCACGTGCGCGCATGAGAAACCTTCCGCGAGGCGCGGTAACCGCGGTGAAGACCGCTTGCTTGTCCAAAGCCCGTCAGGTTGCGTCGACCTTCCCGGCACGTGGGAGGCCCCAGCCGGCGGCGGCATACTGCGCCCCGGCGTCGACGTAGTGCTGGGCCGACACCGCCAAATCTGCGATCTCGTCGGGCCGCAGCGGGCGAACCGCCTTGGCAGGGCTTCCGAGCACGAGGTGTTCGGGGGGGAAGGCCTTCCCCGATGTCACCAGAGCCCCTGCGCCGACAATGCAACGCGCCCCGATGCGGGCGCCGTTCAACACCGTCGCGCCCATGCCGATCAGGGCGCCATCCTCGATGGTGCACGAGTGGAGCACAACACCGTGGCCGATCGTGCAGCCTTCGCCGATCGTCAGGGGCTCCCCGGCATCACCGTGGAGCACGCTCCCGTCCTGGATGTTCGAGCGCGCGCCGACCGTGATCGGCATCGTGTCGCCGCGCAGGACCGCACCGAACCACACGCTCGCCGCCGCGCCGAGGGTGACGGCACCTAGGACGGTCGCACCACGCGCCACAAAAGCGTCGTCCGCGGCGACCACCTGTGATGCAAGCGCGTCACCCGGCCAGGGCGGAACGTGCAAACCCTCGGACATCACGACTCCTCCGAGGCCCTCTTCGCGCCCTGCGCTTGCGCCTCGCCACGGCGACGTGTATCGTCCCACCATGCGCTACGTCCTCTTGTTCCTGTTGGCCGGCTGCTCGCGCGCCGTCTCCGATCCCGCCGATTCCGGCGGCGATAGCTTGGCGTCGGACACCCCCGCGGCCGACACGCCGACGTCCGACACGCCAAACACTGGGGATCCTTCGGGGATCGACAGCGGCTTGTATGCCCAATTGAACGGCACGCGCCCCACCACCGCCTTGCCCGCACCGGACTTCGTCGCGATCAACAGCGACGAGACGCTCCGCGACAAGGAAGCCCTTCTCGGACACCCGACCGTGATGTGGTTCTTTCCGTTCTCCGGGACCCCTGGTTGAACCAAAGAAGGTTGCGGGTTCCGCGACCGATACAGTGAGTTCGACGCCCTGGGCGTCACCATCGTCGGGGTGACCTTCACCGGCCCCGCTGCCAACGCGGCGTGGATCGAGGCCGAAGGGTTCCAGTACGAGGTGTGGCAGGACGAAGCACGCGACCTGGCCGTGTACTACGGCGCGGCCAAGAACCGGCGCGCCGCGTACCCCGACCGGGTCACGCGCGTCCTCGACGCCCAGGGCACCCTCGTCTTGGAATACAACGACGTGAACGTCGGCACGTCCCCCGCTGAGGTCCTCGAGGACCTGACCCTGTTGTTCGGAACGCCGTAGGCCGCGCAGACCTGGGAGCGCGCGGCAAGGCCGCGCGCCGATCTGGGAGCGCGCGGCGGGGCCGCGGTTGCTCGAGTGGCCACACTCGGTTAGGACCGGCCGGCCCACATCACGTGGGCGCGGTCGCACGCGACTGTACGGCAGAACCCCTGCCTTCACCGTACGAAGCCAAGCGCTTCCAATGCGAGGACTCCCATGGCGAATATGCAGCCCGGTCTGCTCGGCACCAAGCTCGGCATGACCCAGATCTTCTCCGACGATGGCGTCGTCACCCCTGTGACCGTCGTTCAGGCCGGCCCCAACCGCGTCCTGCAGGTCAAGACGACCACCACGAAGGACGGCTACAACGCCATCCAGCTCGGCTTCGGCGCGCAGAAGCCGCAGCGCCTCGGCAAGGCCGTCAAGGGCCACTTCGCCAAGTCGGGCGAAGGCGTCGTCCGCCACGTCGCGGAGCTTCGCCTCACCGCGGAGAGCGTCGCCGCCTACAGCGTTGGCCAGACGCTCGGCGTCGCAGACCTGTTCTCGGTCGGCACCAAGGTCGACGTCACCGGCACCAGCAAGGGCCGCGGGTTCGCGGGCGTCATGAAGCGCCACAACTTCGCGGGCTTCGAGCGCAGCCACGGCGTCCACGAGTACTTCCGCCACGGCGGTTCCGTCGGTACGCGCCTCACCCCGGGCATGACGCTCAAGGGCAAGCGCATGGGCGGCCACATGGGCGCGGTCCAAGTCACGACGCAGAACCTCACGGTCGTCAAGGTCGACACCGAGCGGAACCTGGTCTTCATCAAGGGCTCGATCCCCGGCGCCAACGGCGGGCTCGTTCGCGTGCGCACGGCCGTCAAGGCCTGAGCCTTCCTGTTTGCAAGAACGCGAGGCCCGCGGCATCCCCTGCCGCGGGCCTTTGTCGTCCGAGCCCCCGGAGCCCTGCCATGACGCCGTTGTGGACCCCTTCCGTCTCTCGGATCGCGTGCGCCAAGATCACCGCGTTCCGCGAGCTCGCGGCCGAGCGCACGGGCCTCCCGCTCGCGAGCACTGCCGCGCTCCACGCTTGGTCGATCGACGACGTCGACGCCTTCTGGGGTCTATGGGCCGACGTCTCTGGCGTTCCGTTCTCGCGACGCGGCGCGGTGGTCTGCGACGCCCCGCACCGGATGCCTGGCGCCCACTGGTTCCCCGACAGCACGCTCAACTTCGCGGAGGCGTTCCTGCGCTGGCGCGGGGATGCGCCAGCGGTGATCGGCGTCGACGAGCGCGGGAACGAGGTCATCCTTTCGCGTGATGCCCTGTTGCGGAGCGTGCTTGCACTTCGGGTCTTCCTCGCTTCAGCGGGCGTTGGCCCTGGCGACCGTGTCGCAGCCTGGCTCCCCAACCGGGTCGAAGCGGTGATCGCGATGCTCGCCACCACCAGCCTCGGTGCGCTGTGGACGTCGTCATCTCCCGACTTCGGGCCGTCCGCGGTCGTCGCGCGCTTCGCACAGGTCGAGCCGAAGGTGCTGTTCGTCGGGGACGGCTCGTTCTACGCCGGCAAGGCCCACGACTTGCGCGCCCAAGGCGCGTCGATCGCGGCGCAACTCGGTCCGCAGCTCGCGGCCGTCGTTGTCGTCCCGGTGCTCGGGCTGCCCCTCACCAACGTCGCGCCCGGCGCCATCGCATGGTCCGAGGCCGCGACCGGCGACGTCGACACGTCTGTGGTCCCAGCGTTCCCAGCGCTCCCGTTCGACCATCCCGTCTACGTGCTGTACAGCTCGGGGACGACCGGTGCGCCCAAGGGGATCGTCCACGGGGCCGGCGGAACGCTCCTTCAACACACCAAGGAGCTGTCGCTCCACGCCGACATTGGCGAGGGCGACACCCTGTTCTTCTACACCACCACCGGCTGGATGATGTGGAACTGGCTGGTGAGCGGACTCACGGTGGGCGCCACCGTCGTGCTGTGGGACGGCTCACCCGTGCACCCCACACCCGACGCGCTGTGGGCGATGGCCGCGCGCTACGGCGTCACCGCGTTTGGGACCAGTCCGCGCTTCTTGCAGCTCTGCGAGGAACATCAGCTCCGCCCAGGCGAGACGCACGATCTAGCGCGTCTGCGTACGGTGTTGAGCACGGGGTCCCCGCTCGCCCCGGAGCAGTTCCGGTACGTCTACGAGGCGATCTCCGCAGACGTCCAACTCGCCA
>JBJONI010000045.1:0-12423 GCA_046051915.1 Pseudomonadota bacterium | reverse complement strand
GCTGTCGATGAGCAAGATCGGCCCGTGGCGCCCGTCGTTGCCGTTCGACATCGCCGGACACGACACCTGGTGGGTGTGGGTGGCCCTCCTTGGGCTGTCGGGCGCGGCCCTCGTGGTGGGCTACCGAAGCCGCACGGCCGCCGCCGTGGCATGGGCCATCGGCGTCTCGTTGCAGGCGCGCAACCCATTGACGCTGTACGGCAGCGACCTCGTCCTGAACGCGATGTTGATGTGGGCGGCGCTGCTGCCGATCGGCGATCACCTCTCGTGGGACGCCCGGGGGCGCGACCGGACCACGGCGCGCGTGACCTCGTGGGCCACTGCCGGGGTCACGCTGCAACTGTTCGCGATCTACTTCGTGTCGTGGTTCGAGAAGCGAGGCGCTGCCTGGGTGGACGGCACCGCAGGTTGGTACGCCTTGAACTACGACACGTTCGTCGACGGCCCCGGTCGCGCGCTGCTGGCGTGGCCCGCCCTGCTCGAGCTTGGCACGCACGCGACCTTGGCGCTCGAACTCGTCGGTCCGCTGTTGCTGTGGTCGCCATGGCGTCGCGAGGCGGTGCGCGGCGCGTTGGTGGCCGCGTTTTGGGTGTTCCACCTCGCGTTGGAAGGGACGCTGGAGATCGGCTGGTTTCCCTGGGTGTGCATCGCCGCGTGGGTCGTGTTGATCCCCGGCGCTTGGTGGGACGCGCTCGGGTTCCGGCCGGCCCGCACCGAGCCTCCGGTCGAAGCTTGGCCGCGCCGCGCCGTCGCAGCCGGCCTGATCGCCGTCTTGGCGTGGTGGAACATCGCGCAGGTCACGCCGAGCGAGGACGATGGCCCGTCCGGTGCGCTGCGCGTCGCCGTGTACAGGTTCCGTCTCGACCAAGACTGGTCGATGTACGCGCCCGAGCCCTCCAAGTGGGACGGCTGGTGGCGACTCGATGCGTACCGTGGCGCCACGCCCGCGATCGATCTGTTCACCGGCACGGCCCCCACCGACGTCCGTCCACCCGATCTTCCAGGTCGCTACGGGTCGATCCGCGCGAACAAGTACATGAACGGCCTGTGGGGCAAAGCCTGGGAACCTGCCCGTACCCCGCTCCTCGCGTGGTGGTGCGCCCACGCGCCCGACGCCGAAGCGATCACCGCCATCGACCTCGTCCTCGTCAAGGAGCGGTCGCCTGCGCCCGGTGAACCGCAGCCGGCGCCTCGCGCCCACCGTCAGCAGCAGGTGCGGTGCGAGGACGTCGCGTTGCGTGGCGCCTCGCGCCGACGTTAGCGGGGCACCACCGGAGGGACGCCATGGCCCGCATCCTCGTGCAAGCCGCCGACATCGCCGACGGGCGCATCGCCCGCCTCAAGGTCCGTCTCGACGGCCTCCCCGACCGGGTGATCGACCGCGACACCGCCGTCGCTTGGCTCCGTGACGGGCACAGCCTGTTGCCGACCGGCGGGGGAAGCCTCGGTCTCGTCGAGTGGGACGGCGAAGACGGGCTCCCCGCCTACAGCATCCGGCACGACGGCGGTGCGGACGCCATCGACGCGCTGCCGACCCTGCCCGCGGTCTGACGCTGACGCCCTTCGAGGCGGAGCGAGGAACAGACGCAGCCCCCCGGCGACGTTGATCCCAACCGGCGTAAACCGCGCGCCGGGCAGCACATCGAGTGGATAAAACACCGGCGCGACCTCTGCGAAGGCGGTGATCGGGAACTGCCGCGGGACGAAGTCCACGCCGGCCCCGCCGTGAACCCCGAAACGGACGGGTAGCCCCTCACCGGCGCGTCCGAACAGCGCGATGACGTCCAAGCCGCCGTGGCCGAGCAGCCGGAGTCGACCGAGCGGCCAGTGGGCGAGCTCCATCGCCACTCCTTCCGCCTGCACCCGCATGCTCAGCCCCGACGTGCTCAACGTCGGGCCGATGTGCGCGCTGAGCGCGACCCGAGGTCGGACCCAGACTTGGGCGGTGAGGCTCGTGGGGATGCCCACGGCCGCCCCCAGGCCGACGCGCCGAACCGTCCCGACCTCCATCGGCGCCGTCGACACCGTGGCGACCAGCTCCACCAGACCGCCCCCGTCGGGGGCGCGCTCGGACGGCAGATCGGCGGGCTGGACGGCGATGCCCGACCCGTCGCTGAGGACCGGCGCGGGCGAGGTCTCGACGATCGGGGCGTCCTCCACCGAGGCCTCGGCGGGGTTCGGCGCCCCCGCCGACGGATCAAGGCCGCCCGCGGTCTGCGCCTGCGCGACGGGGAGCCCGATGAGCAACACCCACCACAACGCCACAGCGCCTCCGCCGGTCCCCTCCCCCGTTCGTCAAACATTCGCAAGCGGGACTCGCCGGCGGGCCCCGCGGGTCGAGATTCCCCTGCGTCTCTTGTGGAGTCTGCATGCGATTGCTCCCTCACGCGACCCCCGCCCTGCTCGCGGCGATCCTCGCCATCACGTCGCCCGCGGCGAAGGGCGCCCCCGTCGAAGCTTGGGACGACCCCAACGCCCTGTCGGAGCGTCTGGTGCGGGTCGCCGAGTCGGCGGTCCTCGGGGTCGTGCACATCGCCGTCGAGACCGAAGCCGCCTCTCCCGACGCCGGCATGGGCATGCCCTTCTTCTTCTTCGGCCCGCCCTCCTCGCCGACGCCTCGCGAGGGGCTCGGTTCCGGGATCGTCCTCGACGCGTCGGGCCTCATCCTGACCAACCACCACGTCATTGAGGACGCCCGCAGGATCGACGTGACGCTCCACGACGGGCGGACGTTCCCGGCACGGGTGCTCGGCTCCGACGCACCCACCGATCTCGCGCTGGTCCAACTCGAAGGCCAACCGACGGGCCTCCACGCGCTGTCGCTCGCGGTGGATCGACCGGCGCGGCTCGGTGAGGTCGTCCTTGCGATCGGCAACCCGTTCGGGCTCGACGGCAGCGTCTCGATGGGCATCGTGTCCGCCGTCGGCCGCGCCGGCATGGGCATCGTCGACCACGAGGAGTTCATCCAAACGGACGCCGCGATCAACCCTGGAAACTCCGGCGGTGCCCTCGTGGGGCTCGACGGACGCGTCGTCGGCGTGAACACGGCGATCCAGTCGACGAACGGCGGCAGCCTCGGCATCGGCTTCGCGGTTCCCGCCGCGCTGGCACAGGACATCGTCGATCGCCTCAAGACCGACGGGCGCGTGCGGCGCTCGTGGCTCGGTGTCGGCGTGCAGGACGTCACGCCGGAGGCCGCGAAGGCGCTCGGGTTGACCGGCGCAGCGGGTGCGTTGATCAACCAAGTGGAAGGCGAGACCCCCGCAGCTCGGGGCGGCGTGCGCGTCGGCGACGTCGTCGTCTCGGCGAACGGCCGCGTGGTCGACGATGCCGCCGCACTCCGTCGCATCGTCAGCCTCGCGCCGGCCGGGGAACGCGCCACGTTCGAGATCGTCCGAGACGGAAAGCCGATCACGCTGACCATCGCCCTCGACCCCGTCCCAGAGACGCAGAGCGCGATCCGTCCCGACCGACGGGCCGACGGCGCGACCGGTGGTGGGTCGCTCGGCGCCACGCTTCAGCCGCTCACCGCCGAGGACGCCAAGCGGTTCGGTCTGGCGACGACGGCGTCGGCGCTGGTCGTCACGGGGATCGTACCAGGATCACGCGCCGCAGCGGCCGGGCTCCGCCCTGGGGACCTCCTGCTCGAGGCCGACCGCGCGCCCCTCAAGACCCGAGAACAATTGGAGGCGGCGGCCCGAGATGGCGCCTTGTTGCTCGTTCAGCGTGGGGAGCGAAGCAGCTTCGTCTGGCTACCGGCCCCCCGATCGCCGTGACCGGTCAGCGCGACGCGGTCTGCCGCTCGGCAAGCACCGCGAGCGCAGCCCATCCTTGGACATCGTCGGGCGCCAAGGTCGGCACGGCAACCTGAACTGTGACGTAGAGGTGGCCGCACGGCACCCCTTCGTGGGACGCGACGCCGGCATCACGCACCCGGAGCACGTGGCCGGAACAAGTTCCGGGTGGCACGCGGCAACGGACGTCGCCGTTGGCTCCCGGCAGGATGCGGACGGTCCCACGGACCGCCTCATCCACCGTGAGCACGATCTCAGCATGCAAGTCTCGCCCTTCGCGACGCAAGCTCGGATCCGGCGTGACGTGCACCCACACCTGCCGGTCGTCCGCGCGCCCGAGGCCCGCTGGCGCGTCGGCGTCGCGGGCCAAACGAAGGACCTGACCGTCCCACACACCCGGCGGAACCTGCACGAGACCGCTGCCGCCGTCCCGGAACGCGACCGGCCACGTCCCACCGCGCAACGCGTCGCGAAACGACAACGTGAGCTCCGCGTCCGCGTCCAGCGCCGCCGCCGCCGAGACGCCCGACCACCAGCCGGCGTCGACGAGGTTCGCCTGACGCTGCCTCGGGTCGTCGACCCCTTTGACCCTCGCGTCGGACACGCCAACTCCCGTGATGCCCCATCCTGCCGGCACGCGCTCCGATCCACAAGCCGCGCCGCCGGATCCGCCTGCGTCGCGTGGTTGCAAGGCGGACGGGGCGACCTCGACACGATACGTCTCGGCCACGAAGGGAGGCCCCATGGAGTCCGCGAAGCTGCACGCCCTGCTCGGTCCCGAGGCCGAGAGCCTGCTCACCCACAAGGCGATCGTGCCCGCGGATCGCCTACATCTGCCCGGGCCCGACTTCACCGACCGCGTCTACAGCAAGACGGACCGCCCCACGAAGGTCCTCGTGAACCTGCAACAGTTGCACGATACCGGACGCCTCGGCGGCACGGGCTACCTCAGCATCCTTCCCGTCGACCAAGGCATCGAGCATTCCGCCGGCGCGAGCTTCGCGCCCAACCCGTTGATGTTCGACCCCGAGAACATCGTCAAGCTCGCGATCGAAGGTGGGTGCAGCGGCGTGGCGAGCACGTTCGGCGGCTTGCGTTCGGTCGCTCGCCAGTACGCGCATCGCATCCCGTTCATCGTGAAGATCAACCACAACGAGATCCTGAGCCACCCAAACACCTACGACCAAGTGCTGTTCGGCAGCATCCAACAAGCCTTCGACATGGGCGCGCGCGGCGTCGGCGCGACCATCTACTGGGGCAGCGCCGAGTCGCGCCGGCAACTCCAAGAGATCGCCAAGGCGTTCGAGATGGCGCACAGCCTCGGCATGTTCACGATTCTGTGGTGCTACGTGCGCAACAACGCGTTCAGCACCGGCACGACGGCGGACCACCACAACGCGGCGGACCTCACCAGCCAGGCGGTTCACCTCGGCGTCACCCTCGGTGCCGACATCATCAAGCAGAAGACGCCGACCCACATGGACGGCTACCGTGACCCCGCGCTCGGCAAGTTCGGCAAGACCCACAAGGATGTGTACGACAAGCTGATGACGCCGCACGCGATCGACCTCGTCCGCTACCAGGTGCTCAACGCGCACGCCGGGCGCGCCGGTGTGATCAACTCGGGTGGCGAATCGGGCAAGAACGACCTCGCGGCCGCCGTGCGCCTCGCCGTCATCAACAAGCGCGCCGGCGGCATGGGGCTGATCTTGGGTCGCAAGGCCTTCCAAAAGCCGATCGCCGAAGGGATCGAGATCCTCAACGCGGTGCAGGACGTCTACCTCAGCCAGAGCGTCACAATCGCGTGAGCCGGCCCGTCGACGAGGCGCTGGCTGCGCTGCGCGCGATCGGTGCTGCCCTCCCCGGTCGCGACCTCGACGCCTACGCCGCGGCGAACCTTGAGGCCGACACCCCGATCTTGGGTCTCGGCCCACGGGACGCTGCCTTTGCCGTGCTGGGTCGTGATCCCGGTCGCGAGGAGTTGATCCACCGCACCGGCTTCATCGGCGCGTCGGGCCGCAAGATCCGCGACCCGCTCGTCAGCCGCTGGCTTGGCGTGAGCCGCCCCACCGTCGAGGACCGGCTGCGGGTCGGCGAACGCGTGTATTGGGTCAACACCGTCCCGTTCAAGCCGATCGGGAACAAGGCGTGGCCAGAGCCCGTCCGCGCGGCGTGCGCCCCCTGGGTGCGGACGTTGCTGCTCCATGGGACCGAGACGGCGGACGTGCTCGCGTTCGGGCAGCAAGCGGTCCAGTGGTTCGGCGAGGACGCCCTCCAGCACCTCGCGCGCGGCGAGGCAGCGTGGGGCGCAGCGTTCACCCACACGTTGACCGACGGCACCTCGCGACGTCAGGTTCGCGTGTGGAGCCTGCCGCACCCCTCGCCACTCAACGTGCGCTGGGCGCAGGCGTTCCCGAACCTGTACCAACGCGTCCTCGACGCGGTCCTCGCTGGACCCACGACGTCCGACGTGTGACCCCTTTCGTCCGGAGGCGAGATGCGGCGCGGTGCTTCGTGGATGCTGTGGACGTCGTGCGCGCTCGCCGGACCGTCCGCCGTCGCCGCCCCCTGCGTCCGCGTCTCGGTCTCTGACCTCGTGGACGAGGCCGCCGCGCAACCCGCGAGCATCGTCGTCCTCGGCGAGCGTCACGGCCACGCCGGTGACCTGAATCGTGCCGCACGCGTCGTCGCCGGCTTGCTCGCCAAGGACGCCAGCGCCCGGGTGACCGTCGCGCTCGAAGCCGTCGCCGAAGGACGCGGCGAGGTGGTCTCGTTGTGGCGTGCGGGCAACCGCGCCGACGACCTCGAGGCGCTGCTCGACTGGTCGGTCTCGTGGGGGTTCGACTACGCGCCGTACCGGCCGCTGCTCGAGGCCTCCTCGGACCGTGTCGACGTCGTCGAGGCCGGGCCCCCGCTCAGCAAGCGTCCCGAAGACGCCTTCTTTCCCGTGCCTCCGAACTACGGGGAGGCGCTGCAGGCGATGTTCGGTGCCGACGCGCATCCTGTGACCCGGGAGTTCGTCGCGGCGATGGCGTGGCGCGATCACCGCATCGCGTCGCTCGCGATCGAGGGATGGCTCGGGGCGGACGGCACGCCGCGCGGGCCGCTCGTCGTCGTGACCGGTCGAGGGCATGTCGAGGGCGGGCTCGGCGTCGCCTGGCAAGCGCAGCGGTTGCGGCCGGAAGCCCGCGTCATAGGTGCAACGCTCGGTCTCGGCGGCGCGGCGCGCTGCGGTGACGACGACCGGTACCTCCGATGAGCCTCGGACGCGCCTTTGCACCACGAGCCGGGCTCGCCCTGGCGCTCGGCATCGGGTTCGGCTGCGCGCCGCAGCGTCCGGCCGGGATGACCTTTGAGGCGTTCCACGGGGCCGGCTGGTCGGTGAACATCCCGACGGGGGGCCGGGTCGACTTCGCACCGTTCGCCCCGCCCGCCGCCGCCCCGTCGCGGATCAGCGTGTCGGCGCCTGACGGCATGTGGTGGTTTGACGTCGAGGTCGTGCCCAAGGCCGCCTCTCCCCTGCTGCCCGCCACGACGTTCGCCGAACGCGACTGCCGACCGATCCGCTGGGACGCGCCGGCCGACCTGGAGCCGGGCGTTTGGACGGGCGGCGGCGTATGCACGATCGGTGAACGCCGGTACTGGTTGATCCTCGCGGTCGAAGACGAGGGCGACCAGAGCGTGATCACCGGCTTGTACTGGGCGCTCGGCTACCGGGGCTACGAAGATGCCTGGGTCGCTTGGACCCAATCCGCGCTCAGCCTCGCGCTCGGCGACGCCCCGTTGCCGTTGGTCGAGCACGCCGACGTTGTGCGACAAACGCTGCGCGCGATCCCGCCCGATGACGGCACGGCCGGCCAACTGCCCCTGCCCGGCGGCGGGGTGTACTCGGCGAAGCTCGAGCGCGCGTTCGCCGATCCCTGGACGGTGCGCGCCGCACGCGCGCTGCCCCACACGTTCCCCCCAGCACCGTAGCGGCTACGGGCCGTTGTTCTGGGCGGTGACCTCGCCGCCGATGTTGCCCTCGCCGACCGCTGCAAGGAACGCTTCGACAGCGGCCGAAGGGAGCGCTGGGTTGCCGGTGATCGCGACGTCGGTGCCGATTCGCCGGACCGCCGCGAGGCCGTTCAGCGTCCGCAGGCCCCCGACCTGCACCACCGCGAGCTGTCGGTCGACCACGACGAGGCTCGGGAAGTCCAGCGCGTCCAAGGCATCGGCCCGCAGGACCTCAAGGGCACCCACGCGGGTGAGACCCGACATCGTCGGCGCGCGGGTGAGCGCAGGCACGTCGGTCCACGCCAGCCGATGTTCCCCGTAAACCCAGTCTCCCTCGACGCCGACGCGGCTGACGGCCCCAAAGCCGTTGACCGCCACCAGCTGCGGCGCCCGCGCGATCTCCAGCGCTTTGCCGACCGTCTCCAGCCGAAGGAAACCGTCGACACCGCGGAGCATCGGATCGTCGACGATGCGTAGGCTCCCGCCGACGTTGACGAGGTCATTGAGCCCTGACAAGCCGTCGAGCGCATCGAGCTCGGAGAACACGACGTCCCCGCCCACCGACGCGAGCTGGTTGATGCCCTCGACGTTGGTGATCTGCGCATCGCGCGTCAGCACCACATCGCCACCCACGCTGCGCAACGACGCGAAATCCACCCACGTCGCCCACGACGTCAAGCCCGAGAGGACGAGCCCGCCACCCACGGTCCCGAGGCGCGGCATGGCGAGCGTCGCCAACGCCGACGCGTCGATCAGGCGGACGTCGCCCCCGACCGACGCCAACTCGGGGAGCGACAGCGTCGCGAGCGCCGAGCCCCGGTCGGCCCACACCGAGCCCGCGACCTCACGCAGCGCGGGCAGCGAGAGGGCCGCGAGCCCGGCTGCGCCGCGCAGGTCGAGATCCCCGGCGACCGAGCGGAGCGCGGGGAGGTCCACCGTCTGCAACCCCACCGCCCCCAAGCGCAGCGCGCCCCCGATGCCGACGAGTTGCGGCGCGACCAAGGCGGTGGCGGCGCCGCCGATCGACACCTCGCCGTAGACGTCGCACACGCACGCGATCGGCGCATCGGTCGCCACGACCAAGGCACCACCGACCGTGTTCGCCCGTCCGCAGAACGCCGCGACGTTTTCCGGCGACGACAGGGTCACGTCCCCCGGCTCGATCCGCGCGACGGCGCAAGCCTCGGGCGCGGCCACCTCACCCGGGGCGTCACACGCCAGCCAAGCCGCGAAAGCGGCGACGTCGGCGGCGCTGGGACCGCCTCCAGGGGGCATCCGTGGTGACCCGCCGTCCGTCGTGGTGGCGGCCTCGACGATCGCGTCCAGCCAGCGATGGACGTCGTCGAGCCCGTCAAAGTCGACGCCGGCGGGGGCGCCGGCGCGCGCGTCCCCGCTGAGCGAGCCGGCGTGGCACGGCGTGCACCACGTCCGGACGTAGCCTTCGCCGAGGGTCTCCCAAGTACCGGCGACGTCGGGCGCGCAGGCGTCGGTGTCGGCGCCGACGCCGGACGTGTCCGCAGCGCCGTCGGTGTCGGTCGCATCACCCGACGCTCCGCCACAATGCAGGCTCGCGCACGCCAGCCCCACCCACCGCAGCGCGCCGCGCATCCTGCCTCCAACCCGCTCACCATCTTGTACCCCGGGCAGCGGCGCGCGCGATAGGCTGTGCGTCAGGGGGTCGTGGTGCGCGTAGCACTCGCCAGCTTCGCGGTCGGGATCGTCGCACACCTCGGCGCGTGCACGACCGGGGTTCCTGCCGACGCGCCGGAGCCGCGCGCGGAGGTGCGGCTCTCCCCCGCGCGTCTGGCCGTCCGTACGTCGATGGCGATTCGCGGGCGTCTTCCGTCCCTCGCTGAACTCGATGCCGTCGAGCGAGACCCCGCCGCGCTCACCGCGCTCACGGACGCTTGGCTGGAGAGCGCCGAGTTCCTCGAGGTCGTCAAGGATTACCACGCCGAGCTGCTGCTCGTCCGCGCCGACGTCGTCGACCCGCTTCCAGCCCTCGGCCCCCTCCAAGGCGTGCCGCTCTCCACGATCTTCGAAGCGCACAGCGAAGAACCCCTCGAACTCGCCGCGCATCTCGTCGCCGACCACCGCCCGTACACCGCGCTGCTGCAGTCCGAGACGATGTGGACGAACGAGACCCTCGCGGCCCTGTACGGCCTCGCGTGGGACCCCGCCGGCGCGCCCTGGCAGGAGACGACATGGTCCGACCTCCGCCCGCGCGCCGGCCTGCTGTCGAGCGCCGAGCTGTGGCGACGTCACGAGTCCGCGGGCAGCAACTTCCAACGTCTGCGGGCCAACTTCCTCGCCGACGCCTTCCTCTGTGAGAGCTTCGCCAACCGCGACATCGTCGTCGGCGCCGAGGTGACGATCTCCGACGAGCTCGCCGTCAGCGACGCGGTCCGCACGGACCCAGGCTGCGTCGCCTGCCATCAGGGCCTCGACCCATTGGCGTCGTTCCTCTGGGGCTTTCACGGTCGGTTTAAGGGGAACTTCGCCGCGCGGGCGTACGCCGATGGGTGTGACGAAGTCTGGGACGCGGACGCCCCGACCGAGGAGCCGCCGTCGTCGTTCTGCTACCCGATCCGCGGCTACCTCCCTGAGGCACGGCACGACTGGCAGATGTGGAACCTTCGTCCGCCGGCGTTCTACGGCCAGCCGGGCGACGATCTCGCGGATCTCGGCGAGATGATGACGGCCGATCCGCGGTTCGCGATGTGCGCGGCGCGGCGCTGGTCGGCTTGGATCACGCAGCGCGAACCGGACGACGTCCCGTTTGCCGAGGTCGTCGCCCTCCGCGACGCCTTCGCGGAGGCCGACTTCGAGCTGCGCGCCCTGGTCCGCGCGATCGTGACACAACCGGCGTTCGGGAGGCTCGAAGGCCCTGAGGCCACGATCCCGATGCTGCTCCTTCGGCCCGAGTCGTACGCGCGCACGATCGAGGCGGAGACCGGATTTTCCTGGCGTGCTGTGCAAGACCTGCCGTCGTGCCGACGCAGTGACGACGCCTACGGCTCGACCTGTTGGGGAGAGATCGACCTGATGCGATCCGACCGCTTCGGGTTCCGGTCGATGTTCGGCGGCGTCGACGGCAACCTCGTGACCCGCGCCACCCACACCGCGACGCCCACGCGCGAGTTGGTCGGTACACGGTTCGCGTTGGAAGCGGCCGCGTTCGCGTTCGACCGCGACCGGGCGGCGACGGTGGCCAACCGTCGGCTGCTCCCCGCGCCCGACGATCCGGACGCGGTGGCCGGGACGCTCACGGGGCTACTGCGACGCTTCCTCGGAGAGACGCCAGACGCCTCGACGTTGGCGTCGTTCAACGACCTGTGGCAGGACGCCCACCAACGCGCATCCGCCGAGGGCGACCGCGATCCGATGCGCCGGGCCTGGGTGCTGACCCTCGCCGCGGTGTTCCTCGACCCGAAGCTCTGGTGGGTGTGACGATGTGGACACGCCGCCGCCTGTTGGCGTCTTCCGCCAGCGTGATCGCGCTGCCGAGCCTCGTCCGCGCCGTGGGGAGCGCGCCGCCGGCGCCGCGGCGTCTCGTCGTGGTCTACGTCGACGGCGGCTGGGACACCACGTTCGTCCTCGATCCCAAGTTCCAGTCCGCCTACGTGGACGGCCCGCAGGTCGACGAGGACCGCAGCCAACCCGACGACCGCGAACGGCTGATGGCCTACGGCGATCTGCTCGTGGTGAGCAACCCATTCAAGCGTCCTGCGGTGGACGCCTACTTCGAGCGGTGGGGCAGCCAGACGGCGATCGTCAACGGCATCGGCGTGGGGTCGCTGGCGCACCCCCCCTGCCGCGTCCGCGCGATGACCGGCACCGCGCTCGACCGTTCGGCGTCGTTCAGCACAATCATCGGCGCGGCGCTCGGCGGCGACCGTCCGCTCGGCTCGGTCGACATGTCGGGGATGGCGTTCACCGGTCCTCTCGCTGCGACCGTCGGCCGTCTGGGCGCGCAGAACCAGCTCCGCGCGTTGGTCGACGACACCGTGCCGATCGGGCCCCCGGCCTCCCTCGCTGTCGCCTACCCGCAGTTCACGGCGACGCCGTCCGACCGAGACGCGCTCGCCGCCCACCTCGATGCACGGACGCGCGGCCTGGCGACGTCGTTCTCGTCCACGGGCGACAACGCGCGCAAGCTCGCCGACCGCGTGGCCTCGCTGTTGCGTGCATCGCGGTTCCGGGGCGCAGGCGCCGACGCGCTCGCGGGGTTGACCAGCGGCCTCGCGCCGACGCTCACCGAACAGGCCGATTTGGCGATCGAATTGCTTCAAGCCGACCTTTGTGCGACCGTCACCTTGAACAGTGGCGAGTTCTGGGACACCCACGCGCTCAACGTCAACCAGCACGGGCTGTGGCAACGCCTTTTTGCAGGCCTCGATCACCTGATGTCGGGCCTGGACGCGGCCGATCTGCTGGCGTCCACCACCGTCGTCGTGCTCTCCGAGATGACACGCTCGCCGCTGCTGAACGCCCGCGCCGGCAAGGACCATTGGCCCCACATGAGCCTGCTGTTGATGGGCGCCGGCGTCCGAGGCGGCCGGACGTACGGTGGCACGGATGCACGTGGGGAGTCGCTGGCGGTCGACACCGCAACGGGCGCGGCCTCGGCGCT
>JBJONI010000044.1:0-4008 GCA_046051915.1 Pseudomonadota bacterium | reverse complement strand
GCGTGCCTACGCCTCCGATGCTGCAGGCGTAAGCCGTGACGAGCACGAAGGCGGACCGTACGCGCGGAGCGTCGCCGCAGGCCTTGGCGAGCAGCATCGCCGTCGGGAGCATCATGAGCATGGTGGCGGTGTTGTTGATGAACGCCGAAACGCATGCAGCGGCGACCATCATGGCGAGCGCCATGCGACGCGGGGAACCGCGTACCCAGACGGGTGCGAGGAGCGCGCGCACGACACGCGCGTGGAGGTCGACCTCCTCCATCGCGAAGGCGAGCAGGAATCCACCGAGCATCAGCACGTTGAGCGGGTCCGCGTAGAGCGCGGCCACCTCGGCGACGGAGCCGAGGCCCAACGCCGGCATCATGACGAGCGGCACAGCCGCCGTGACGGCCATGGGCATCACGCCGCCGAGCCACCACACCGCCATCAACGTCGTCATCGCCGCGGCGCCCGCGGCCTCGTGTCTCACGATGTCGCGCGCCGACACGTACACGGCGGCGGCCAGGCCCGCGCTGACGACAAGCCCCCACAAGCGGTAAGGAGGTCGCGCGCGAACCATGTCCCACGCCTCGAGCGCACGAATCAGTCCCATGCGTCGGAGAATGGCACAATGCGCATGGCGCGAACAGTCCTCACACGACATCGAACAGACTTGCGTACGGATGAATCGTAGGTGTGCATCGATGGGGCGATCGGGACGTCATCGGTACACATCGGTTCGCTCGCGGGGGGGCCCCCTGACACCCGCCCGGTCCCCGGCTAGGCTTTCACATGCGTCACGCCCTGCTGCTGCTGCCTGCATCGATCGCGCTCCTGCTCCCCGCGCACGCCGGATCGGGACGCCCCGACGCCAGCGGCACGGCCTGGACCGACAGCCTGGAGCCGAACGGACCGCCCCATCGGTGGATCGGGACGTCAGGCGCGACGCATCTGCCGATCGCGCCCAACGGGACGCAAAGCGTCGATCTGCCCTTCAGCTTCACCTGGTACGGTACGGCCTACGACCGCGTGCACGTGGCAGAGGACGGCGCGCTGTGGTTCTCCACGCCGCCGTCGTCCACGCCGTCCTGCCCCGGGACGGATCCCGCGCTCACCGGCGCGGCCGTGTTCTGGTCCAACCTCGACGCGCCCACCGTGACGACGCAGACCCTGGGCACCTACCCCACGCGCACCTTCGTCGTGAGCTGGGAGGCCTTCACGGTCCCTGGCGCAACCGGCACCGGTAGGGTGCAGGCGTGGTTCCTGGAGGGTCGCGGCGAACTCGCCGTCGTCCTCGACGATGTGGATGTAGGCGTGACCGCCTTCGACAGCGGCCGGGGAGGGTTCGTCGGCGCAATGGGCTCCCACGCGGGCGCTGTCGCCGGATTGCCCTGGTCCTGCCGAGCCGCGTTCGCGTCGGGGACCAGCGTCTGGTTCGGACAGGCGGATCAGCGTCCTGCGCGCGCGCGTGTGTTCACCGACGAACTGGGTGCGCCGTGGGCAACGGAGGTCGATCTCGCCGCAGGAGGAAGCGCCCTGGCCTCCGGCGACATCAACGGTGACGGCCATGACGACATCGTGCTCGGGTCGCCGTCGGTGGGCGGAGGCCAGGCCAGCGTGGTGTTCCTGCCGCACGACGACAGGGGCGACCTGGCCACGAGCGACGCCGACACCGTGATCCAGTGGAGCAGCGGAGCCACGTACTTTGCGCAGGCCCTCGCGCTCGGCGACCTCGACGGCGACGGGCACCTCGACCTGGCCGGTGGCGCGCCGGAGGACGACGCGGCGGGCATGAGCGCCGGCAGTGTGTCCGTCTTCGACGACCTCGTGCTCGGCGGCACGCGCAGCCGTTCCGACGCCAGCCGAATCTGGCTCGGCGACGCGACCGCGCAAGGACGCCTCGGCAGGGCCATCGCGGCTGGGGATCTGGACGGCGACGGCTACGACGACCTCGTGATCGGCGCGCCGACGACGGACGTGGGCGCCGACGTCGACATCGGCGCCGCCTGGACCGTGTACGGCGGCGCGACCCTGCCTGCCTCCGGCACGATCGCCACCATCGGCAGGTCGGTGGACGGCGTCGTTGTGGGAGGCTCCCTCGGACGCAGCGTCGCCATCGCTGACCTCGCCGACGACGGCACGCTGGACGTGATACTCGGCGCGCCCCTGGCCACCGTCGGAGGGGCGTCCAGCACAGGACTCGTGTACGTGCTGCCCGCGCTGGACTTGCCGGGGGCCACGAGCGTCGCGGGTGCCGTGACCCTCGCGGGCGCTTCTTCGGGCGGGCGCTTCGGAACGACGCTCATCGCCGGGGCGTTCGCCGGTGCGGGCGCAGATCTCGCCGTGTCCGCCCCGAACCATGACACGGTCGGCTACACCGGGACCGACCACGGCAGCGTCTACATCGTGCCGGGCGGGAGCCTCGCCGGCGCAGCCGCGGGAACGACGCTCACGGCCACACCGTCCATCGAGGGCACGTACCGCTCAGGTCGCCTGGGCTCCGCCATGTCGCGCGCGGACACGGACGCCGATGGTACGGACGACCTGATCGTCGGCGCGCCGAACGCGGCCGTCGCCGCTGGCGGAGCCGGCGCTGCCTACGTCTTCGCAGGACTCGCGGGAGGCTTCACCGCGCACCCGCTCGATCTCGACGCTGACCAGATCCTTGTGGCGACCAACGCGGGCGCGAGCTTCGGCGCGGCGCTGGCCACCACCGTCGACGGGGAGCGCGCCACGACGTGGCTGGGCGCACCGGGGGACACGCTGGCGCGCACGGGTGAGGGCCTGATCTACAGCCACCGCCATGCCCCGGACTTCGCCGATCGCGACAGTGACGGTTTCGTCGATGCGCAGGTCGGCGGGAACGACTGTGACGACGATCGCAGCGCTGCCAACCCAGGGCGCACCGAGGTCGCCGCCAACGGGGTGGACGACGACTGCGACGGCTGGATCGACGACGCCGTGCGCGTTCGACTCGAGAGCGACGAATGGGACTGGGATGTGGACGAGCGTCGCGGCACGCCTGCAGGCACCTGGGGCTTTGAAGACCTGGGCGACGGGACGAGCGTCACGACGACCGGTCCGTTCACGTTCGCGCGCGCGCTCCTCACCGACGACCTCGTCTACGGCGCCGTTCCGGTGGACACCCTCGGCGCGCGGGTCGCCCCGGGCGACGACGCGGACCTCACGTTCGCGTCTCCTGTCCGCGGCCTCTCGTTCCAGATCCTCGATCCCGATGGAACCCTCACCTTTTCAGCCTACGGTCCCACCGGCACGCTGCTCGCGAGCTGGTCGCTCGACCTCGCCGGCGATGACCGTCCGGCAGGTTCGTTCGTCGGTCTCACGTTCAACAGCGACGTCGCACGGCTGGTCATCCGCTCGGGCTCCGACGGTATCGGCCTCGACGCGCTGCGTCCCCTGCTGGCGAGCGCGTCCGATGACGATGGCGACGGTGTCACCGAGGACGGCGGCGACTGCGACGACACCGATGCGTCCGTACGTCCCGGCGCGGACGAGGTCCTGGCGAACGCGATCGATGACGACTGCGACGGCATCGTCGACGCCGGCGACCTTCGCACCTGGTCGGACCCGACGGCGTGGGCGGCCGCGGTTTCGCTCGATGTGACGGACGTCATCGACTTCGAGACGCTCGCGGACGGCGCAGACGTCGGCACCACGTACGCCGCCCGCGGCGTCGCATTTGCGGACGCCACCGCGCGCGCTGACGTGGACGGCGCTGCCCCGAACGGCGTACGCGCCGCCCAGGGCGGGGCGTTGCTGGACGCGGACTTCGCCGAGCACCAGCCCGGCGTCGCGTTCACGCTCCTCGACGCGGAAGATCCCGTCAGCCTGACGCTCTGGAGCGACGGTGTCGTCGTGTACACATCGACGCTCGCCGCCGGCACCGCGTTCGTCGGTCTGGACCCCGACATGGCCTTCGATGGCCTGTCTCTCGGATCGGTCGGCACCTTCGGCATCGACGATCTCACCTTCAGCGCGCTCGGACTGGACGACGCCGACGGCGACGGC
>JBJONI010000043.1:0-3752 GCA_046051915.1 Pseudomonadota bacterium | reverse complement strand
CAACAAGGCCGCGCCACCGCGCGCCTCCTCGCCGCTGATGCCGAGCCGGTTGGCTTCGGCGAGCGCGAGCGCTTCGCAGGTTCGGCCGTCGCGGGAAGCGCACGTGGTGAACCGCAGGTGTTCCATCACGGCATGGAACCACGTGCCCCCGCGCGTGCCGCTCAGGAAGGCGCGCAGCGGCACGTCGGCCACCGCGTCCCCCACGCCGGCCGCACGTTCCGGCGCCGGGGGCTCTCCGGGTCCCGACGTGGCGCCCCCGGCAACGCCGTCCGTCGATCCGGCAAAGCCGTCCGTCGATCCGGCAACGCCGTCCGTCGGTCCCGCGTCGACATCCCGTACGTTCTCCGCAGGATCTGGCGGGGGCGGCAACCCGCGCGCGTCGAGCAGCCGGGAATAGGACGCGCGACGCCACCAGCGGTCGAGACTCCGGCGAGCGAACGTCGCGACGACGGGAGCCCAAGGGGCAGCCGCAGGTCGCGCCGCGACGCGCCCCACCTCGGACGTCAGCCCTCGCTCCACCACGACATCCGGCGAGCTCGCGGCCCACTGTTCGATGTCGGCGAGCACCGCGTCGGGCGACGCCAGCGCCAACGCGTGGAACGGCGCAGCGGCGCCGTACGGGTCCTCGGACGCACGCCCGTGCACCAACAGTGCGAGCGGCGAAGAGGCCCACTTCCGTCCGCGTCCCTGCTTCGTCGCGACAGGCGCCGCAACGACAACGGCCCGGTGCTGAGCCCGCGTGAGCGCGACGTACGCGAGACGTTGCGCCTCCTGCAAGGCCTCATGCCGACAAGCCTCGCCCTCGACGTCGGTCAACGCATCCTCGCCATCCAGCGCGAGCACCACCTGACCGTCGCGGTGGTAGCGAAGCGGTGACCCCGGCTTCTCGACCGGGCTCGCAAACAGCCGCGGCACGATCACGATAGGAAACTCCAGCCCCTTGCTGCGGTGCATGGTGAGCACCTTGACCGCGTCCGCGTCGGACTCGAGACGGAGCTCCACGTCTTCCTCCGCGTCCGACGCGTCCTCGATGCGCCGCTCCAGGACGCGCCTCAATCCCCGTCCGGACAGGCGTCGACGCTGCCTCTCGGCGTCCAACAGTTCGACGAGATGCCGTAGGTTCGCGATGTGGCGTTCTCCACCCGGAACCGCCGCCAAGCGCTCCATCACGGAGCGGCCGTCGATCGGCGATGGGTCGACCAAGAAGGGCTGCAAGGCCTCGCCGAGGCCGGCGACCTCGATCCGCCGCGACGCCGCGGACAGACGCGTCAACGTCACCGTCCAAGCATCCACGGCCGCAGAGGACGCCGCCGCAGCCGCGGTGGAGGGGCTGGAGGCGGTCGAGGCCGCCGCACCCGTCGACGTCCGACTCGCGGCCAACGCATCGGCCGTCCAGCCTCCCCAGGGCAACAGCATCAGGTGCCGGGCCGCAGGGTCGCGGCGCCGTTCCAAAACGGCGTCAAACCAAGCCAAAAGCCAATGCGCCTCAAGACTTTGCCAGACGGACACGCCGCTCGCGAGCACGGTCGGGACGCCAGCGCGCAAAAGCCCCTCGTACAGCCCCTGGGCCTCGCCGTTTTCGCGAGCCAACACCGCGATGTCTGACGCTCGCACCGGGCGCGGTCCGTCCTCGCCGGCGATGCACCAGCCTGACGAGAGCGTTCGGAGCACCTCGTCAATGGCCACACGCTCAGCGCCCGCGGCGGCCTCTCCGAACGGAAGCCCGGCGCCGTCGTGGCCAACGTCGCCCGCGTCGAACCATCGTACGACGAACGGAGCGACGGGGCCGCCTCCCCCGTCAAGGAGCCGCGTGCCTTGCGTGCGCGCCTCCACGTCAACGAACGGGATGTTCGCGTGCAGGAACGGTCGAGGGCCGGAGAACAGGTGCGCCACGGCGCGAAGGAGCGGCGCATCGCTTCGATGGTTGACGCGCAACGTCGTGTTGGCCTGCTCGGGAACCGCCCGCGAGGCTGCGTCGTACACCTCCACATCGGCGCCGCGGAACGCGTAGATCGACTGCTTCGGGTCACCGATCAACCCCAGACGACGATCGTGCCCCTCCGCGAACAACCGGCGGAACATCCGCCATTGCACCGCGTCCGTGTCTTGAAACTCATCGACGAGGGCGGCCACGAACCGGCTCCGCACCCCGGCAACGAAGGTCGGATCGGACATCGCAGCGTCGACGCGTGCGATCAAGTCGTCGAAGGTGTGTGCGCGCGCGCGCTCCAACGCCTGGCGAAAGCGGACGCGAACGTCGTGGAGTATGGCGCACCGCCACGCGCTCAGGTCCTCCGCGCGCGACGCGCCCGCCTCCTCCCAATCCGCGATCGCCTCCGCGATCGCGTGGCTGGGCAGCGCCGCCCCCTTGTTAAGGTTCGAGCTCAGTTTCGCGCGCGACAACACGCCAAGCGGCGTGGCGAACCTCCCCGCCTGCCAGCCCGCGCACAGGTGGCGATACGCCTCCATCAACTTCGCCCGGGGCGAGCGCGACGCGTGCAACCCCTTGGCGTCGGCCAACGCACCCAGGGCCTCCACCCAAGCCAAACCCTCGGGCCCCGCGAGCCGCACCCCCAACGCGCCCGCCTCTCGCACCCACCGGTTGAGGTCCACACCTCGCCCCGAGAGGTCGGGCTCAAGCACCACGTCACGACCGGCCCCGAGCACCGCCCGGGCTTGCACGCGAAGCCGACGGACCGGAAACGCGTCGAGCGCCGCGACGACCGCGCCCGCATCCAAGCCGGCGAGGGCGTGGTGAACGGCCCCTGAGAAGGCTTCGTCGACGAGCGGCAGATCGTCCGGCAGGACCGCACCGTCGAGCGTTCCGCCACCCTCCAGCGGGGCGTTCCGGAGGATCCGCTCGCAAAACCCGTGGATCGTGGTGATCCATCCGACGTCGAGATCGCGCCGCGCAGACTCGAGGAGCGACCGGCGCGACGCCAACACCGACGCGGACGCCCAAGCACCGTCCGCAGACGCGAGCGCAGCCAGGCCGCGGTCGACGACGGTGGACAGCAGCACGTCGCGCGGAGGTGCCCCAAGAAACGCGATCGCCTCACTGAGGAACCCTCGAAGGCGATCAAGGAGCTCGGTCGCCGCATCCCGCGTGAACGTCATGATCAGGAGCTGCTCGATGGTCGGCGGCGCTGCACCGCCCGGCGTGGGCTCGACGAGGAGCCTCGCGGCCAACCGCACGAGGCTGTACGTCTTGCCCGTGCCCGCGCTCGCCCCCACCAGGAACACGCCGTCGGGGATCGGCGCGTCAAGCTGAAACGGACGCGGCGTCATGGCAGCACCTCGGCCACGTGGCCCCAGATCGCACGCGCGTCCTCGACGAAAGACGCGACCCGCTCGTCGTCGCCGTCCGTCCAAGGTCCGTTCGGGAAGAGGCGCTGGTACAGCGGGTCCGCGCCCTCGCCCGGCCGGCGGCTGTCGCCGCGCCAAGCCGCTCGCGCGAGCGCCCATGGCTTGCCACCGAGATCGTCCTCGGTGCACCACGACGCGCCGCATGCGGCCCGGGCCGCATCGGCGAACGCCAGCGTCGTCTTGGGTGCGACCCGAGCCGGGGCGCGCTGTGCGCTCGGCAGCCAAGTCAGCCAACCACGGAGCGCGGTGTAGGCCGCTTCCTTGGTGGGGATCGCGTACGAAACCACCTGCACCTGACGATCGCAGATGCCGATCATCTGGGCCTCCGTGGGGGCCTCGCCGGACGCGACCAACACATGGAGGGCTGCGAGAAAGGGCAGGCGATG
>JBJONI010000042.1:0-3951 GCA_046051915.1 Pseudomonadota bacterium | reverse complement strand
CGACGACGGCAACGCCCAGGTCACGGGGGACCGGCAGACCGGGGCGTGTGGTCCGGACGCCGACCATGACGGCTACATGGCGGAGTGGGCCGGCGGCACCGACTGCGACGACTCCTGGGATGCCTTGCACCCCGGCGCCGCGTACAACGAGCCGGCGCTGTGCACCTACGACCTGGACGGCGACGGCTGGGGCGACCGGTGGTACCGCGGCACGGACTGCAACGACAACGACGTGACCGTGTTCCCGGTGCCCGAGACCTGCAACGGACTCGACGACGACTGCGACGGCGTGATCGACGACGTGGACGCCGACGACGACGGGTTCACGCTGTGCGCCGGTGACTGCGACGACACCGACCCCGCGCGCTTCCCGGGCAACCCGGAGGTGTGCGACGGCGGGGTCGACAATGACTGCGACGCGACCACGGACGAGAACGCGGACCGCGACGGGGACGGCGCGACCATCTGCCAGGACGACTGCGATGACAGCCGCGCGGTGGTCCATCCGGGCGCGGTCGATGGCGGCGCGAATGGCGATGTGTGCGACGGCCTGGACAACGACTGCGACGGGCTGGTCGACGAGACCACGACCTGCCAGGCGTGCACGGAGACGCTGGCGTACGGTGACAGCTACCTGAACTGTGCTGGGACTGGCTGGGACAACTGGTACGAGGCCCGGAGCATGTGTCAGGCGCTGGGAGGCGATCTGGCGGCGGCGGAGACGTACGGCGAGAGCGCGTTCATTGACTCCATCGCAGTCGCGCACGCTGGCATGAGCTGGGTTGGCGGCTACGTCGACGCTGCGGGGGAGGAAAAGCTCGTCAGTGGTGCGCCCTTCCGCTTCACTGGATCCTCGCGTGGGTGGGGATTCAGCCCGGGATGGCGACTCGTTCACCTCCCGGCGGGGCATGACGAACCTTGGGCATGGGCTGATGCTACGATGACGGCGGGGGCCTACAACCACAACCCTCGCGGCTTCACCTGCGAACGCCCCGCCCTCGACACGGACGCGGACGGGGACGGCTACCTGGACATGCTCCAGGGCGGCATCGACTGCGACGACCAGAACCCGCTCGTTCACCCGGACGTGGATGGCTGGTCGTGCGGCCTGGACGCCGACGACGACGGGCAGGTGCGCTTCCTCGACGGCGGGCGGGACTGCGACGACAACGACGCGGCCTCCACCACGACGGCGCTCGATGCGGACTGCGACGGACTCGTGATCGAGCTGGATGGCATGCAGCTGATCCCGGCCGGCTCGTTCGACATGGGCTGCACGGCCGGCCAGACCGGGTGTGAGCCCAATGAGTACCCAGTTATGCCGGTAACGCTCACCCGCGCGTACTACGTGGGCCGCACCGAGGTGACGCAGGCTCAATTCGAAGCGTTGATGGGCTACAATCCATCGCAGTTCGGCTGTCCTGCCGGGGTGTGTCCGGTCGAACGGGTGTCGTGGCACGAAGCGGCAGCCTACGCCAATGCGGCGTCCGCAGCGGCGGCCCTGCCGTCCTGCTATGTTTGCACGGGCACGGGGGCCGATCTGGCCTGCGAGGCGCCGGCGGATCCGTACGCCTGTGCAGGCTATCGCCTGCCGACGGAGGCCGAGTGGGAGCACGCCGCCCGCTGCGACGAGGACACGCTGTACGCGGGCAGCAACGCCGTGGATGCCGTGGCGTGGTGGGCGGGCAACGGATCATGGTCGACCCACCCGGTCGCCACTCGCGCGCCGAATGCCTGTGGGTTGTACGACATGTCCGGCAATGCGTGGGAGTGGGTGGAGGACGCCTATGATGGCGGCCTGTACACCGTGGACGGTCGCGTCGACCCTCTGGGGATCCAGTGGTACGGAATGCGAAGCGCACGGGGTGGTGACTACGCCAGCGCGATGAATGGGGTGCGGGTGGCGTTGCGTGGGTACGCGGCACCCACAGACCGCTGGTCCTCTTCCGGCTTCCGCCTGGCCCGCACGGCGCCCTGAAACGAACGAAGCCCCCGCCGCGGTCACCGTACCGCGGCGGGGGCTTCGCGCATCTGCGGCCCGGGGGCGTTGCGGGGGGCGGGCTGAGCCCCCCGCCCCAAGCCTACTCGACGGCCATCAACTCCACGTCGAACACCAGCGTGGCGCGCGGCGGGATGACGGGCGGGCGGCCGTTCTCTCCGTAGGCCATGCCGAAGGGGATGCGCAGCTGGCGCTTCTCGCCGACCTTCATGCCGGCGACACCCTCGTCCCAGCCACGGATGACGCGGCCCTGGCCGAGCGGGAAGCGGATCGGCTCGCCGCGCGGGATGCTGCTGTCGAACTGCGTGCCGTCCACCAGCCAGCCGCTGTAGTGCACCGCCACGGTCTTTCCGGCCTCCGCCACCGCGCCGGTGCCCGGCTTGAGCACGGCGTGGACGAGCCCGGACGGCGCCACGACGAGCGACTTCAGGTCGACGGCGGTCCACGGGCCCGTCGTCACCGTGGACGGGTCGGCGGCGTACATCGTGGTGGAGGCCTCCGCCGCGCTCGGGGGCGCGCTGGGCGCGGCGGGCGCCTCGGTCGCGGCGGGCTTCGACGCCTCGGGCGTGGAGGGGGAACAGGCGAGGAGCGAGGCGAGCAGCAGCGTCATGGGGTCTCCGGAAGGCGCGCGCCGTATCCGGGGCGTCCCGGGCAGGCTACATCGTCGCGGGAGGTCCGATGGAGCGGGCAGCGTGGCGGGACGAGGCGTTGGGCGTACACCTCGACGTGGGGGGCGCCGGCATCGACGCCGACGTGCTGGCGGCCGAGGCGCCGCGGTGGCGGTCCGCCTTCGACGCGATGGCCGCGCTCGAGGCCGGTGCGGTGGCGAACCCCGACGAGGGCCGCCAGGTCGGCCATTACTGGCTTCGGGCGCCCGCGTTGGCGCCGGAGCCCCTGCGGGACGCGATCCGCGCCACGCGGGAGGCCTGCCGCGCCCTCGCCGCGGAGCTGCACGCCAGCGGGGCGTTCGACACCCTCCTCGTGCTTGGCATCGGCGGCAGCGCCCTCGGCCCGCAGCTCGTGTCGGACGCCCTCGCGGGGCCCGGCGATCGCCTGCGGGTCGTGTTCCTCGACAACACCGACCCCGAGGGCTTCGCGCGGGCGCTGGGCGGGCTGGACCTCTCCCGCACGCTCGTCGTCTGCATCTCCAAGAGCGGCGGGACTCCGGAGACGCGCAACGCCCTGGTGGAGACGCAGGCCGCCTATGCGCGCGCGGGCGTCCCGTTCGGGCCGCGCGCCATCGCGGTGAGCGGGGAGGGGAGCGCGCTGTGGCGCGCCGCGTCGGGCTGGCGGGCGCGCATCCCCATGTGGGACTGGGTCGGCGGCCGCACGAGCCTTTGCAGCGCCGTCGGGATCCTGCCAATGGACCTCCAGGGCCTCGACGCGGACGCCTTCCTGGCCGGTGCTGCCGCGATGGACGCTGCCACGCGCGTGCCCGAGCTGGCGCGCAACCCCGCGGCGCTGCTCGCCGTTGCGTGGCACCAAGCCGGCGACGGGCACGGCCGCCGCGCGATGGTGGTGCTGCCGTACCGCGACCGGCTCGTGCTGTTCTCCCGCTACCTGCAACAGCTCGTCATGGAGAGCCTCGGCAAGGAGCACGACCTCTCCGGGTCGGTCGTGCACCAGGGGCTCGCCGTGTACGGCAACAAGGGCAGCACCGACCAGCACGCCTACGTGCAGCAGCTCCGCGACGGGCCCGACGATTGCTTCGTCACCTTCGTGGGCGTGCTCGAGGACGGCGTGGAGACGCAGGCGGACGTCGAGCCGGGCCTCGATTCCGGCGACTTCCTGCAAGGCTTCCTGCTCGGCACGCGCGCGGCGCTGCAGGCGCGGGGGCGCGGCACGCTGACGCTCCTCTTGCAGCGGGTCGACGCGTACCGGCTCGGCGCGCTGCTCGCGCTCTACGAGCGAGCGGTCGGCCTCTATGCCGCGCGCATCGGCATCAACGCCTA
>JBJONI010000041.1:0-3222 GCA_046051915.1 Pseudomonadota bacterium | reverse complement strand
CCGCGCCCGTGGACGCCCTCTGTCTTGCGGGAGGTGTCGCCCTCAACTGCAAGGCGAACAGCGTCCTGCGCGACACATTCGGCCGGCCGCCGGTTTGGGCGCAGCCCGGCGCGAACGATGGCGGGACCGCCCTCGGCGCGGCGCTGGAGGCGTGGGCCTGGCGCGGTGGCGGGTCGGTGGCGCCGATGCGAACCGCCAGCCTCGGGCCCGTCTTTGACGACGCCGCGATCGAGGCGGCTTTGCAGCGTGCGGGGGTGGCGTACACGCGCCTCGACGAGGTGTCGGGCTTCGTCGCGGCACGGTTGGCCGACGGGGACGTCGTCGCTTGGTTCCAAGACGGCCTCGAGTTCGGCCCGCGCGCGCTCGGGGCACGAAGCCTGCTCGCCGACCCGCGGCGCCCCGAGAACCATGCCCGCGTCAATGCGATGAAGTCCCGGGAGCCGTGGCGCCCGTTCGCGCCGTCGATCTTGGCGGGGCACGAGTCCGATTGGTGGGAAGACGCTTTCGACAGCCCGTTTATGCTGTTCACCGCCAGCGTTCGCCCGCGCATGCGGTCCCGCGTGCCGATGATCGTGCACCACGATGGCTCGACGCGGCCTCAAGTCGTCCACGCCGAAACGCACCCGCGCTACCATGCGTTGATCGAGGCCTTTTACGAGATGACGGGGATTCCGATGCTGTCGGATACGTCGTTCAATCGGAAGGGCGAGCCCATCGTCGCGCGACCCGAGGATGCACTGGAAGCGTTTGCGGGGTTGGGCGCGGACGGTCTGGCGATCGGGTCGTTCTACGTGCGCAAGGGAGAGATGCGTCCGCCAAGGACGGCGATTCCTCCCGATGAAGCGCTGGCGGCCCTCCCCGGGGGCCGCCGGTTGATGCTGCGCGTGGCGACCCGCTGCGATCACGCCTGCGGCCACTGCACGCTCACGGATCACCGCCAGTGGGGGACCGACCCGTCGCCCTCGGACATCGTGCGCAGCCTCGTCGCCGGGCGTGAAGCCGGTTGCGACGCCCTCGTCCTGATGCGCGGTGAACCCACCCTACGACCGGAACGCGTCCGGATCCTCGAGCGTGCGCGGAAGATGGGCTACCGCGACATCCAGGTGCAGACCCACGGGGCGACGTTCGCCGACCGGAGCCTGGTCGCCGCGTTGGCTTCGGCGGGCTTGACCGCGGCCGAAGTTCAGCTGCTAGGTGCCGATGCCGCGACGCACGACGCGGCGGCGGGCAAGGCCGGCGCGTTCCACGACACGGTGCGCGGCCTCCAGAACGCGCGCGCGGAGGGCCTCGCCGTGTTCGTCACCGTCCCGGTGCTCCGGACGAACGCCCTCGCCCTCGGGCGGATCGTCGCGCTCGTACATAAATTGGGCGTAGGAAGGATTCAGTTTACGTTTCCGCGGCCCGTCGAGCGGGCAGACGGCGTGCCCACGGATGCGCTCTGCCGCCTCTCGACGGCGGCTTGGGCGGCCAACCGCGCGGCGCGGGGGGCGCAGAAGCTTGGTCTTGCCGTGTCGACCGAGGGGTTCCCGCTGTGCGTGCTCGACGCCTCGCTGCATGGGACGCCGGACGCGACGGAGGACTTCGGTCGTCACCGCATCGACGACATGGGGCAGATCCACGACGACTTCGGCCGCGTCCGCGAGGCGATGCGCCCGGCGTCGCCTGCGTGCGGGGCGTGTGCGAAGGCTGGCCACTGTCCCAAAACGTGGTCGTTGTACCTAGAGATGTTCGGATCGGGTGAACTGACGCCGTTTCGCTGACCGGACCGCGTCACTTCGTCCGGTGGTCGTCGACCCGCGGCTTGCGGTCGAGCCACGTACCCGTTCCAGGCAGGTAGTCCTCGAGCCCCGTGTAGCCCTGCAAGCGTGTCAGAAGCCACGCGGTGTGGACCGTCCGGGTGATCGCCGAATCCTGTCCATCGCTGATCCAAGCCGCGTGGCTCGCGTTGGCGAAGTGGATGTAGTGCGCGGCGGACGGGGCACCGCGGTAGAAATTGCGGGCCCGCAGGTGGTCGTCGGGGGTGATCAGGTTGTCCTCCGTCGCGAACGTCATGCTTTCCGCATGCATCTGCCAGAGCCGGCCCGGATCTTGCGCGCTGCAGTTGGGTGCGACCGGGAAGTCGTTGCACGACGCGCCGGTGACGCCCCCCAACGCGCACGGCGGTCCGCCGCTGTTCTGCGGGTCCCAGCCGACGACCAGGTCGATGCGGTCGTCGATCGACGCAAGGTAATAGCTGATCTTCCCGCCGAGGGAGTGACCGAGCGCCGCCACGCGTTCTCCGTCGATCCGGGCGCTGTCCGGCCCGGATTGGAGCACCCACGACAGCACGGCCTGCGCCTCCAACGCCTTGAGGTCGTGGGCGGCGGGGTCGGTGAAGCCCGAGTTCGGGAAGTCCAGCCCGACGACCACGAAACCGTGGGTGGCGAGGTGACGCGTGAAGTGCGGGTAGCTCGTTCGGCTCGCGCCGAATCCAGGCATCATCACGACCAGCGGGAACGGCCCCGCCGCGGGGACGCCGTCGACGCTCGGCAGCCACGTCGTCGTCTCGATGACACCACGACCAGCCGTCGGGTTGGGGACGTCGTCGGTGTGGGTCGTCACGCCCCAGCCGCCGTCGAGGTTGGGATCGCCGACGAAGGCACCGGGCGAGGGGAGGGCAGGGAGATCCGGGTGAACCGTCCCGTTGTGGTCGTCGAGGCCGCCGCACGGGCGCGCCGGGGTCGGTGGGTCGACCGGCGCCGTGTCGGCCGGCGTGTCGGTGGGCGTGTCGGCCGGCGTGTCGGTGACCGTCGGGGTGTCGGCGGGAGGGTCCTGCGGGCCAGCGTCGGTGTCGGAGGCGTCGGTGTCGACCGCGTCGCTCTCGGCGGCGCCGGTGTCGTCCGCCTTGTCGAGAGCAGCGGTTCCAGGATTACAGGCCCAAAGCGCGATCCACAGCAGCATGGAGACCTCCCACGAGCGGCGATGTAGCCCGTGGTCGGCCCAAAGGCCTCGTCGCGAGGCGTCACGTCCGTGCCGGGGATGCGTCGCACGCGACCCGTTCGGCCCCATCGCGACCGGGGCGCGCGCGTTCGTCGTGTCCGCGGCACGCGGGCGTTGGGCGTCGTGGCGTCGCGCGGGCGCTCGGTGGGTTAAGCGGGCGCCGCGGGGGGGACATGGCGGACGTCGCGAGCCCGGGTGCGGCATCGTTTCGAAGCCTCGCCGACCTGTGGGCCTGGCGGGTGG
>JBJONI010000040.1:0-9081 GCA_046051915.1 Pseudomonadota bacterium | reverse complement strand
ACGCCGTCCAACACCACGCGGTGCAACACGGGCGTCAGGCGGTGGAGCTCGAGTTGCGGCAGGATCTCACCACCGATCTCGACGCGCGGCAGCGGCTGGTGGACGGCATCGTGGCGGCTGTCCGCGCGCTGGTCGAGGCGGCCCCAGGTTCGGGCGCGGGGGCGCGAAACGCCTAGCGCAGGACGCCGCCCTGTTGTCCGAGGGACTCCCAGCGTGCGATCGCGTCCCGGTAGCCCTCGACCTCGAGCTCTACTTCGGTGAGGGCATCCGCCACACCGTCGATCGCGGCCTGGTACGGCGCGCGGGCTTCGTCGGCTTCGTCCGCTTCGAGTGCGCCGATCTCGACGCGGAGCTCGATCTCCTCCAGCGCCTCACGCGCGTCCGAGACGCTGGATTGCACTTCGCTGGCGCGCGCGTTGGCCGCCGCGAGCGCCTCTTCGGCGTCGGCAAGTGCGGGGATGAGGTCGATCAGCAGCGCATCGCGGGTGCCTTCGTGGCTCGCGCGGACGCGGGCGACCACCTCCGACCGGAAGTTCGGCGCCTGCTCGTCGATGCGGCGGAGGAACGTCACGGTGCGCTCGAAACCGTTGAGCAGGTCGGTGAAGGTATTGAGGGCGTCGGTGGACATCGAGGACTCCAGACGTTCGGGGCTCATCGGACGTAGGCGCCACGCGCGAGCCGGTCGCTCGCGCGCTGCCATTGGCGCGCCTTGTATTCCGTGTGCGCGTTCTCGCCGATCTGATTGGTGGCGTTCGTCACGGCGTCCACGACTTGGATCTCGACCAACACATGGACGACGCGCCCAAGGTGCTCCGTGGGGTGTCCCCCGGGCAGCACGCGGTCGGACAGCCGCACGGGCAGGTCGGCCACCAGGTTGATCATTCGGTAGTCGCGTCCGGAGAACGGGTTCGTCATCGCTTCCGCGAGGCCCGTCTCGTCCAGATGCGGGTGCAAGGTGTCGGTGGCCGAAGGCTCGGTGCGCGCCAGCACCGCGCTCGGTTCGAGGAGGTTGTTTCGCGTGTTGCCGGGAACGATCAGCGGGAACGGCAGCAGGTGCGACAGCAACCAGTCGAGGGCGTCGATCAGGTCGTCGGGGCCGGCGACCACGAGGCGGTAGCGGAGCTTGTCGAAGATGGTGGCAGCCACATTCTCGCGTTTGAGCAGCAATTTTTGAATGACGGAGGAACGGGTCTTTCGCGATCCGAAGAACGCATGCGCCCAGCCGTGTGTCCGACGCAGGGTCTCGGACGCGGCGACGACGCGCGCATGCGCCAGCTCCTGCAAGTCGTACTCGGACACGTCGGCGCGAAGCTTCAAGTCGGCGGATTCCATGTGCTGAATCAGGTGCATCATCTTGAGCACCATGCACGCGGCCATCTGACGTCGCCGCACGCCCGAGACGTCCGACGCCCAACGGAACAGATCGCGAACATCGCTGGGATTTCGGACCTCGGAGGGGATCCGCACACCGCGGATCTCCTCCACGTACGCCGCCGCCTCGGCCAGCAGGTAGCGGAGCCGACGGCGGTCGAAGGCGTCGTCGGGGTCGAGCAAAAACAGGCCGAGCAGGTCGTCGATCGCCCGCGTGTCGTCGAAGTGCGCGCGATGGAAGTCGACGGCGGAACCTCCCGAGAGCAGGAGGCGGATCGCTTCGGCCCGGTGGGCGGGGAGTGCGCATCGCGCACCGGCCGGAGGCATCACGTCGTCGAGTTCCAAGGGATCGAGGCGCACGCAGGCTCCAGCCGTCGATGTCCGTTATTCGGGCGGCGCAGGGACGGCCATCGGCGCCTGCGGAGGTCGTGTGGCGCGCGAGCGGGGAGCAGAAGTCGACGGTCGCGTGGTCGCTACGGCGGGTCGCAAGGTCGTTGTCGAGGCAGGTGAAGACACGCGGGTGTGCCATCTTACGGGTTTGCGCGCCGTGATCGGGGACCGCGTCCGTTGGGTCGACGCGGGCACGGGCGAGGGCAAACTCGTCGAGGTTCTCCCCCGGGCGCGTGACTTGGGGCGCACGGACTTCAAGGGCCGTGACCAACCGATCGCCGCGCATCTCGGCGGCTTGGTGATCGTCGCGGCCGCGGATCGACCTGCCTACCGATCAGGCCTCGTCGACCGGTACGCCGTGGGCGCGTCGAGCTCGGACCTGCCGTACGTCGTCTGTCTGACCAAAACCGATCTGGGGGTCTCCCCAGAGATCGAGGCGGACTTGGCGCGGCGCGCTGCCGACGGCGTCCCCGTGGTTCGCGTCTGCGTGCCGACCGGGGACGGCCTGGACGGGTTGGTCGGGGCGCTCGCGGAGGCGGCGGCGCCGGGACCATGGGCCTTCGTCGGACACTCCGGCGTCGGCAAAACGAGCCTCGCACAGCGGCTGTTGCCCGACGTCGACGTCGGCCCCGTGGGCGACATCTCGGATCACTGGGAAGCGGGCCGACACACCACGACGCACAGCCGAATCTTTCGGCATCCTGCTGGCTTTGAGATCGCGGACTCGCCAGGGATTCGTACGTTCCTGCCCAGCGGCCTCGACGCGCGGGTCGTTCGCGACCATTTCCCCGCCCTCGGGCAGCCCAGTTGCCGGTACCGCGACTGTCTGCATCGCCCGGACGAGGACGGATGCGTCGCGCCGACCGCCGTCGACGGCGACGTGCTGGTGCGCTACCGACGGATGCTCGGCGAGGTGCTTGATGTTTCTGCACGGACGGAAGCCTATCTTCATGGTGGCCGCCGTTTGCCTCCCAGCGGTGGCCGTCGCGGGTGACCGCGTCGTGGGGACCCTGACGGCGGGAGGGGGCTACGATTACGGGTCTCGCCAGCCCGTCGCGGTCGTCGACCTTGGCTGGGTGGGCGATCAAACGTCGGGGTTCGCCCCCGTGGGCAAACTCCGCGTGGGGTACGGCGTGGTGGAGGAGCGCCCGCTGGTCCAGCTGCAAGTGGGCTTTCAAGGCGCGCTGCCCGCCCCTGATCTCGGCGCGACCCCACATCTGGGCCTGCAGGCCACCACCTTGATGTTCGTCAGCGACCAGACGCTGCCGTTTCAGGTCGGGACGCCCACCGAGGGCGGTTTTGGGGCGCCAGCGTTTCTTCCGGGCGGCATGCTGACCGGCGAGCTGCTGTGGCGACGGGAAGGCCATGGAGAGGGGCAGCCGCGGGGGGCGGCGGCTTGGGCGATCGGGCTCGCGCTCGGTGCGATGGCGGCGCCGGTCACCGTGGGATGCACGGGCCCGACGGACCCCGACGATTGCCTCGCGGTTCGGCCCGTCTTTCAGGGGGGCGTCACCGCGCGGTTGCGGTTTCACGAGCACGTGTTCCTTGAGGCCTTCGTCGGCCCTTCGCCTACGGTCGGGCTCGGCGGCGCCTTTCCGTCGCGATCACGGCTGAAGTAGGACCTGCCGCCACGCCGTCGCTTCGCGAAGGTAGCAGACCCGGTCGTGCAGACGGTCTGCCCGACCCTGCCAGAATTCGAACACCGACGGGACGACGCGCCACCCGCTCCAATGGGAGGGCCGCGGCACGTCTCGGCCCTCGTACCGCGCCGCGACCTCGGCGAGCGCCGCGTCGAGGAGGCTTCGGTCGCCCATCGGGGCGCCCTGGGCGCTCGCCCAAGCACCGAGCTGCGAGCCCCGGGGTCGGCTGGCGAAGTACGCGTCGGCTTCCGCGTCGGTGACGGGCTGCGCGACGCCCTCGACGTGGATCTGGCGTTCGAGCGACTTGTGGTGCATCGTCAGCGCCACGTGGGGGTTGGCGCGGATCGCCGAAGACTTGCGGCTGTTGAGGTTGGTGTAGAACACCAAGCCGTCCCGGTCGTAGCCCTTCAGGAGGACGGTGCGGACCGACGGCTTGCCATCGGCGTCGACGGTTGCCACCTGCATGGCGTTCGGCACGTCGGGCTCGTGGCGCTCGCCTTCGCCGTACCATGCGGCGAAGGCGTCCCACGGGTCGAGGATCTCGGTCAGTCGCACGATGCGTTGCCGAGCATGCCGTCGCGGAGCGGGGTGTAGGCTGGGTTGCTACCCAAGTAAATGGCAAACACGGCCTTCATGAACTCGGTGCCGGGGATCGTCGTCTTGTCCTTGCCGTTCATCGAGACGGTGGTGCCGACGCCGGGACGGTAGTCCAGCGAGACCTTGTCGCCGGTCTTGACGTCGGCGAGCACGGAGTAGAGCCAGCCGATCTCTTGCTTGAGGTTCGCGGCCGCTGGGTTCTTGGCGAAGTTCTCTGCGAAGGTCTCTTGCATCTTGTCCTTCGGCACGTCGCGGACGAACTGCATCACGATCCGCTTCGGAGCGTCGGCGTTGATGATCGTGCTGCCGCTGCTGCTCTTGCTCGTGACGTAGAGACCGCCCACGTAGACCTTGAACATGCCGTACGCGACGCGTTGGCCCATGCCGTTGAGCACGAGCGTCTTGCCTTCAGCGTTGGTGATGCTGTCGGCGTGGGTGACGCCGGCGCAAGTGCCGGCGAGGGCGGTGGCGGGGGCGGCGAGGCCTGCGGCAAGCATCGCGGTGAGGACGAAGCGGGTCATCGTGACTCCAAGGGTGAGGCCGGAGGAACCCGGCAAGCATCGGACGTCGTCCATGCTACCGGACGTTGCGGGGCGGAGCAAGAACAAGCGACATGGGCTCACGGCTGGCCGACGACGTGGAACTTCAGGAAGCACGTCGTGCCCTGGCGCGGGCTGTTGCCGCCGAGGATCAAAAGGGCGTCGCCGGTTTGAACGAGGCCGCGCTCGAGCAGCGTTCGCTCTCCGACAGCGACCATCTCGTCGATCGTGTGCACCAGCGGCATCAGGAACGACTCGACGCCCCAAGCGAGCGCGAGTCGGTCGACGACGGGAGGGTTTGGGCTGAACGCATAGATGGGCGCGCGCGGCCGAACCCGCGAGAGGTAACGAACCGTGGCGCCGCTCCAACTGAACACGACGACCGGGATCGTCCGGTCGCGGATGGTGAAGCATGCGGCTTTGCACGCCGCCCCGGCGGGGCCCTCGATCGGCGGCAGGGCCTCGGTCGGCGTCATCGGGACGAGCGCTGCGGCCTCGATTTCGCGAGCGATGGCGTCCATCGTGGCAACGGCTTCGACGGCGTACGGCCCGACCGACGTCTCGCCGGAGAGCATGACGGCGTCCGTCCCGTCGAGGATCGCGTTCGCGACGTCGGTCGTCTCGGCGCGGGTCGGGCGCGGGTTCCGCTCCATGGAGTCGAGCATCTGGGTGGCGGTGATCACGAGCTTGCCCTTGCGCGCCGCCGCCGCGATGATCCGCTTTTGGTGGATCGGCACCTGCTCCAACGGGACTTCGACGCCGAGGTCCCCCCGCGCGACCATCACGCCATCGGAGACGTCGAGGATGGTGTCGAGGTTGACCAGCGCTTCCGGCTTTTCGATCTTCGCGATGATCGGGATGTCGGCGCCGAGCTGACGGAGCCGCTCGCGCAGGCCGACGACATCGGTCGCCTCACGGACGAACGACAGCGCGATGTAGTCGACCCCGCACTCCACGCCGACCTCGACGTCGGCCAGATCCTTGTCGGTCATGCTCGGCACGCTCATCTTGACGCCGGGGAGGTTGATCCCTTTGTTGGAGCCGAGCTTTCCGCCGTCGATCATCCGGATGTCGACCTCGAAGGGTCGGGTCTCGCGTCGGACGGCGGCGACCTCACCGGACAGTGCACCGTCCGCGAACAGCACGCGGTCGCCCGGGGCGACGTCGTCGGCCATCTCGGGGTAGGTCGTCCCGACACGGTGCCCGGTGCCCAAGAGGTCTTCGCGCATCACGATCGTCAGCACGTCGGAGGGAGCGAGGTCGAGCGGTGCCTCCACCTTCGATGTCCGGATCTTGGGGCCCTGCAGGTCGAGCAGGATGGCGATCGGTACGCCCGACGCGAAAGCATCCGACCGGACGCGCGCGACCTGTCGGCGGATGCTCGCCGCGTCCGCATGCGAGGCGTTGATCCGGAAGACGTCGGCGCCGGCATCGATCAGACGCGGTAGCACCTCGGGTTCCCAGCTCGACGGGCCGAGGGTGGCGACGATACGCGTGGCGGTGCGGCGGCGGGGCGTGGTCAAACTGACCTCCAGGTCGCCCGGAGTTTCGCACGGCAGCGCGACGCGCGCATGGGGGTCGAGATGTGGATGGACACACACTGTCACCTCGACCCCGAGACGTACGGGGGCGACGACGGGGTTGACGCGGTGATCGCGCGTGCGAGGGAGGCGGGCGTCACGCGAATGACCACGATCGGCGCGGGGTATGGTGCGCAGACGTTCGCGCGCGCTGCCGCGGTGGCGGATCGCCACGCCGACGTGTGGTTTACCGCCGGCGTCCATCCGCACGACGCGAGTCGGCTCGACGGAACCGTGCTCGCCGTACTCGCATCGGCGCTCGATCACCCAAAGCTCGTCGCGCTCGGCGAGATCGGGCTCGACTTTCACTACGACCTGTCGGAGCGTGACGTTCAGCGCGAGGCCTTTCGGACGCAGATTCGGCTCGCCCGGCAGCGCGGGCTCCCGATCGTGATCCACGACCGCAGCAGCGGCGGCGAGACCCTTCGGATCCTCGACGACGAAGGCGCCTTCAGCGGCCGCGTGCTCTACCATTGCTTCTCCGGTGATCGGCAGGAGGCCGACGCGATCGTCGAGCGCGGGGGCTACCTGAGCATTCCTGGGATCGTCACGTTCAAGACCGCCGACGAGATGCGCGCGGTGGCGGCCGCCGTCCCTGAGGACCGCTTGCTCGTCGAGACGGACAGCCCGTTCCTCGCGCCCGTGCCGTTCCGCGGCAAGCGCAACGAACCCGCGCACACGGCGGTCGTCGGAAGCTTCGTCGCGACGCTCCGAGGGGTCGATCCGGCGACGCTGGCGGCGCAGACGACCGCCAACGCGCTGCGGTTCTACGGCATCACGTCCACGTGAGGACGCCGTCGGCCAGCTGACCCACGCGGCCGAGACCGAGCGGCAGGTTGCGGTGTCCGTGGCCAAACGGCAGGTGGGCGACCGTGGGCAACCCGATCGCGTCGCTGAGCTCGCGGAGGACGTCCTCGAGCGTCCAGGTGGCGCCCTTCGGGGGGGCGCAATCGTCGAAGCCGCCGAGGGCGAGGCCCTCGGCACCGTCGAAGACGCCGGCGTCGCGCAGCTGCTGGACCATCCGGTCGATGCGGTAGGGGACCTCCCCGATCTCCTCGATCAGCACGATCGCCCCGCGGCCGTCGATCTGCCACGGCGTTCCGCACGTCGCGGCGAGCAAGCTCAAGTTGCCGCCGACGAGGCGCCCGCGGACGTTGCCCGGCCGCCACACGTCCCCCTGAAGGGGCACGGGGGGCGCGCCGCTGAGGACCCCGAACACGGCGGTCACATCTTCGGGCGCCGTGGTGGTCAAGCTGTTGACCACCGGCGCATGCAAGGCCCGACCGCCGTGCCGGGCGTGTAGGTTGAGCAGCGGCGTGAGGTCGGAGAACCCGATCAGGGGCTTGTCTCCCCACGTCGACACGTCGAGGTCGCGGAGGAGCCGCGACACGCCAGAGCCGCCGCGTGCGGCCCACACCGCGCCAAAGGCGGGGTCGGCGAACGCCTTCAACAGGTGCGCGCGCCGCACATCGTCCGGGGCTGCCAGGTAGCGGTACGGCGCGAGCGCGCCGTCGAACAGCACGGCGGTGTGTCCCATCGCCGTGATGCGGGCAAGCCCGGCCTCCAAGCGGCTCGGATCGAACGGGTGGCACGGGGCGACGACCGCGATCGGGGTCCCGGGCGCAATCCACGCCGTCAAGCGGTCCACCGCGACAGGGCTTCTTGCCCTTCTACGGCTTGAAAGCGGCCTTTGTCGTCTCGGCCGACGCCGGCGAGCGCGACCGCCGGATCGTGCGTGAAGAACAGCTTCCCACCCCGTGTGACGAGGTCCTCGAGCAAGGCCTGCTTCTCGTCGATGACGCGCTCCGGAAACCGGTCGTACCCCATCGTGATCGGCACGTGGACCCACGCGGCGCCGGGGATGAGGTCGCCGGCGAACACCACGGGACCGCCCGCGGTCTCGACCTCCAACAGCAGCAGCCCGGGCGTGTGGCCCTCGCTCCAATGGAACCGGTAGCCGGGCCCGAGGACGTCGGTTTCGGCGGGCTGGACGACCCGCAACCGGCCGCTCGCGACGAGCAGCGCGGGCAACTCGGGGATGTAGGACGCCCGGTCGCGGGCGTGCGGACGCTGCGCGCGCTCCCAGGCCGCTTCGGAGACGAGGAACGTGGCGCGGGGGAACAACAGGCTTGGTGGCGCGCCCTCGGCCCAAGGCGCGAGCAGGCCGCCGGCGTGATCGAAGTGCAGGTGGCTGAGAACGACGACGTCGATGTCGGCGTCGGACAGCCCGAGGGCATGGAGGCCGTCGAGGAGTCGATGGCCCTCGTCCTCCACGCCGTACCGCGCGCGCATGGCGGGGGGAAAGAAGGCGCCGATTCCGGTTTCGCACAGGATCTTTCGGCCGCCATCCTCCTCGATCAAGAGGCTCCGGCAGGCGAGCGGCACGCGGTGCTCGGCGTCGGGCGTCAACCAACGCGACCACAGCGCCCGCGGCGCGTTGCCGAACATGGCGCCGCCGTCGAGTCGCTGGCGGTTGCCTTCGAGGCTCGACAGGCGGAGCGTCACGGGGTCGCCTCGTCACGCTCGCCGGCCTCGGGGAGGTCGGGGTCGCACAGTTGGACGTACCAAACCTTGGGCGTGATCGGCTTGTCGAGGCGCAGCGGGATGCTGTGTGGCGGCAAGGGCGCGTCCTTGGGCAGCTCGACCAAGGCGGGCTCCGCTTGGCCGCTGGCGACGCAGCGCACGAACGCGTCTCGAACGCTCGCGGGGAGCGCGCTTTGCACCGCATCGTGGCACTCATCCAGCTTCTTCACGTTGCCCTTCTCGCAGACCGTCACCTTGGCGCTGCTGACGAACGTGTCCCAAGCGCGGCCGTCGGACTTCGTCTTCCACCGGGCAGCGTCCTCCTTGGCGACGGTCGTCTGCACGATCTGGTCTTGCAGCGCGACCTTGGTCTCGCCCAACTCGACCTCGAGCTTCGCCTTTTCTTCCTGCACCGTGGTCAACTCGGCCTTGAGCGCCGCG
>JBJONI010000039.1:0-4739 GCA_046051915.1 Pseudomonadota bacterium | reverse complement strand
CTCGACCCGCGCTTGACCGACGACATGTACTACCAGGTCCCCAAGCCTTGGCTCGGGCGCCCGGCCGACAACAACAACCCGGCGGACTTCCTGACGTTCGCATACGACCCGGACCAGTACGCGAAGGGCAACAAGGTCGCCTACAAGTTCCCCGACCCGAGCAAGCGCAAGCCGCGGATCCCGTGGGAGCCCGACACCCGCCCCGTCCCCCCGCTCGGCACGAAGGAGATCGTGACCGAGAAGGCGCCGATCGAGAAGCCCGTCGCTGCGATCGGCTGGTCGCTGCCCGGCGGCTACCGCAGCAACCACCTCGACCTGCAGCTCCTCGGCAACCTGTCGAGCGGCATCATCATGGGCGGCCTCCGCGAGGTCTACGGCGGCGGCGACATCAACTACAACGAGTCGGGTTGCTTCGCGCAGCCTGAAGTCTTGAACACGACGATCATGTGCATCGCCGAGGTCAAGAACAAGAAGATCCGGCCCGAGGACGTGATCGAGAAGATGATCGATCAGGTCTACAAGATCTCGTCGCCCGACCCCGAGAGCCAACCGTTCCTCGACAACGAGTTCACCCGCGCGCGCTACGAGTTCCTCGCGCAGGGGCTGCTCTCGATGGACACCTACGCCACCATCTTCGCCGGCCGCGCCGACAACATCGGCACGTGGGCCCACCTCACCGGCGACCCGAACTACTACAAGAAGTCGTTCGAGCAGGCGATGAGCATCGACATGGGCTCCATCCGCAAGCTCGCGAGCGAGTACCTGCGCCGCGACCGTGTCGCGCGCCTGATCGTCGAGCCTCTCCCCGATGAGGAGGTCGACAAGACCTCGTCGCAATCGGGCTACATCGGCGCCTCTGCGGGTGACGACGTCGTCCGCAGCTCCGACGACATGAGCAAGGTCACCGACGCCGAGATCGCGGCCGCGCGCGTTCGCCTCGACATGAGCAAGATGGTCGACTTCACGCTCGGCAACGGCATGCGCGTCGTCGTGTTGCCCCACGGCACCGTCCCGCTCGTGCAAGTCGGGTTGCTGCTCGGTGGCGGCCCCGCGAACTTCGACGAGGGCCTGTTCGAGTTCGCCACCAGCAACGTGATCGGCGCCGCCAACGACCCGCTCCGCGTCGCAGGCCAGGCCAACTGGGCCACCTTCGCTGGCATTCCCGGTCTCGTTCCTGGCGAATCCCGACCCACCCTCAGCTTCTCACGGTGGGACAACGCGTGGCGCATGGACTTTGCCGGTCCGAGCGGGAACCTCGACTCCGCGCTGTGGATCATCCGCGACGAGATCGAGAAGATGGCGCCCTACCTCGACGGCGCCGGCCAATGGAAGGCCGACCTCGAAGGCGACCTCAAGGGCGCGTGGGGCCGCAAGTCGTGGCACATGTCGCAGACCGTGGCGCACCACCTGTACCCCGATGCCAAGTACCGCCATGACTGGACGTGGGACGAGGTTCAGGTCGCCAAGGACTTCGACAAGACCACCGTCACCTCCTTCCTCGATGAGGTCGTCGATCCGAGCAACGCCGTCCTGATCATCACCGGCAACGTCGATCCGGAGAAGGCACGTGGTCTCGCTCAGGGGCACTTCGGCGATTGGCAAGGACGAACGGACGCCAAGCCAGGCTGGCACGGCGAGCTCCCTGAGCCCACGATGCCGACCGCGCCGTTCCGGATCCTCATCGAGGACGACCCCAAGAAGACCCAGTCGCAAACCGACATGACGTGCCGCCTCGACGTGGACGGCGAGCGCGATCGTCCCGCGGTCGGCGTGTTGAGCAGCCTGTTGTTCAACCAGGTCTTCACCACGCTGCGCGTCAAGGAAGCGCTCTCGTACACGCCCGTCGCCTTCGCAGGCATGCGCGACGACGGCACGGCGACCCTGACCTTCAGCTCGCTGGCGCTCAACAAGGGCATCGGCCGCACCATCCAGTTCTTCCTCGAAGCCGCCAAGGCGGTCGAGTCAGGCAAGGTGGATCAAGCGGAGCTGACGCTGCACAAGCTCCGGCTCGCGCGCGAGTCGGGTCTGCAGGCTCAGGCCCTCGATCAGGTGCTCGCTGAGCTCACCGGACCCCTTCGCCGCGGCGAGGCGTGGGATCGCATCACCGGCGCGGGCGACGACATCGCCGCGGTGAACGCCAACGCGCTGATCCGCATCATGAAGGGCTGCACCGAGCACGCCATCGTCACCATCACGGGCCCGAAGGACGTGATCGGACCGCAGCTTGAGGCGCTTGGTCTGACGTGGGAGGTCCTCGACGCCGAAAAGGAGCAGCTCGCGCTCCTTGAGAAGCACGACCCCAAGGCCTACAAGGCGAAGCTGAAGGCCAAGGCCAAGGAAGACGCGAAGAAGGCCAAGGAGGAGGCCAAGAAGAAGGAGGAGGAAGCCGAGGAGAAGGCCGCGCCCGCGGACGCCGCGCCGTCGGACGCCGCACCGGCGACCCCGGCGCCTACGACCGTCTCCCACTGACCTCCACCCGCGCCACCTGCCAGACCGCCGCTGAACGACCTTCTCGGCGCCGTCTCGCAGGTGGATGCCGTTTTACGGACCGACGATCGGCATCACGGCGCGCGCGCGCAAGGTTTGCGGCGTGACGAACCCGAGCAGGCCACCCGACGTCGGCAGGACATTGGTGAGCTGGTCGTAAGGCACCGAGGCCTCCATCTCGACGAGCAACACGCCGCCCTCCGTGTAGGTCGTGGCGCGGAGGTTGCAACCTGAGTTGCAGTTGAAACCTACGTCCTCGAGCATCGTCTGCGCAGCTTCCTCGGTGGCGATCACCGCGCGGGTCCGGGTCGCTTGAAACCCACCCACGCGCACCGCGTCGTAGATGACGCTGTCGAGCGCTGCCAAACGCGAAAAGTACCAGCCAAACTCGAGTGTTGCGAGCAGCAGCCCGATGACGATCGGGAGCGTCAACACGAACTCCACGATCGAGACGCCCCGACGCCGTCGGAAGCGGCCCACGGCGATCGCCCAAGCGCTCACTGGAGGTTCTCCAACATCGCCACCGAGGTTCCGCTGACGGTGTCTGGCAGAATCCCGCGACCGTCGAACTTGCCGCCCCCCACCTGAACGCCCGTGAACGCACCGGCCGAGCTTCCCTGGCCAAACGCGCCGGTCAGGGCACGAAAGCCGACCCGAGCGCTGCACACGACGCGCGGGGGCAGGCTCTCGGGGAAGACCTCGATCAGGCTGAAGCATGCGACGTCCGTGCAATCCACGCCGACGATCTGCAGCTCGGCCTCCAAGCGCTCCGCGGCGGCGTCCTCGAGATCGTCGATCGCCGGATCGAGCTGGGCCGCGTACCGGCACGCGATGCGCACGGCGTCGACGACCCCATTGCGCTGGTACAAGTACCAACTGAACTCCAGCATCGCGAAGAACAGGATCAGGAACAACGGGAAGATGAAGGCGAACTCCACCACCTCGACCCCGCGGCGTGAGGCGCGACGCATCACTGCACCATCTGAATCTTGAGGTCGCGCGCGACCTCGTCGAGCAGCTCCGACAGGCCATCGGGCGACTCCGCGACCGAGAACGAGCCGCGGCCCGTCGTCAGCGTGCGAAGGACCGCCTCGGCGCCGACGTCGTCCTCAAGCAACGCGACGACGTGCGTCACCGCGCCCAGCGCGTCGAGATCCTCGACCGCATCGTACGCCTCGTCGTACACCTCATCGACACAGGTGGGGGCATCGGCCTCGTCGATGAGCGGGCCGCACTTCGGCGCGGCACCCGTCACCAGGATCACCGTCGGCTCGTTGCGCGAGGGCTGCACCGCGTTGAGCAAGTTGGCTGCGAGCTGCAGACCGGCCCCGTGACGCGTCCCCGCCTGAACGAACGCCCGGTCGGGCGAGTCGACGCCCGCGACCCCGTCGCCGCCGTCCCAATACGCCTCTTGACCGGGGTACGGCTCGCCCAATCCGAACGACGTACAGTCGATCTCAGGGAGGTGAACCGAGGTGTCGTAACGACCAGAACGGCCTTCCCAGTAGTTGCCCGCGTGACAGTCGAGCGTGCTCGACGCGCGAGGAACGCAATCGCCAGCGTCCTCGACGCGGCGAGGATCGCACTGGGCGAACAGCTCGTAGCTCGCGAACATGGCCTTGCAGATCACCGATTCGGGCTGCGCCCGGTACCAAGTGGCTTCAGAGCGCGGGATGTCGCCGTCGGCCGGGAAGAACACCTCTCGGAACATGTACGAGGAGTGGTCTTCGAAGTCCCACGACAGCCACAAGCCCGACCGCGACCAAGCCGCAACTTCCTCGGTCAGCGCCATCGCGTTGTACCCGAAAGGTTGGAAGCCATCGAGTTCATAGTCAAAGGAAGGGGCAAAGAAGCGGTAGAATTGGTACCAAGCGTCCATGCCGACACGGCAGGGACGCACGTTGCTCACCTCGTCCCGGACGCTGGCGTTCGCGCCGCGCAGGCGCGTCAGACCGCGGTTGAGCTTGGCGTCTCCAGCGAACTCAATGAACGCGACGCGATCCTCGGGCACCTCAAACGCGATCATCCGGTCGATGGCGTCCAGCACGGCACCCCGGACGTCGCCGAGCGCCGCCGTGGTCTCGCGGCTGGTGTCGATGACGAACACGACGTCTCGGCCTCGAAACGCCGCGCGACGTCCGACGCGCACGTCCCGAGAGCTCGCGTCGGCACCCTCGTTGCCGCCGCCGTACGTCTTGGTGCCGAAGATCGGCGCGAACAACAGGCCGAGGGGCTCATTCGTCTCGACGTTG
>JBJONI010000038.1:0-4328 GCA_046051915.1 Pseudomonadota bacterium | reverse complement strand
CCGCTGGTTGCTCGACATCTCGGAGACGATCTTGATGCCGAGGAACTTACTGAGGGTGTAGCCTAGCAATTGGGCGAGGACGAGCAGTGGCTTGTGATCGAGCGCGCCGAGGCCCGGGACCTCGAAGGTGCCGGCGAACGTGCCCGCTGAAAACGGCTTTCGTACCGCATACATGCAGAAGTAGGTGGTGAAGGACGCCGCGATCGCGACCAGCCCGAACACCACGGCGGATTGCCGGTTCAGCCAACGGGTGAACGGTGACGCGCTCATGGGGACCCCCGCAAGGCCCCGGTGTCGCACGCGCGGCCCCCCCTGCGCAACCGCCCAAGCCTGCAACGCCGCTCTCGTCACGAGGTCGTCCCACGCGGCACGCCCGCGACCGACCGGCTAGAGGGGTCGGGAACGAGGGTCACGATGGTCAAGAACGTCCTCAAGCTGCTGGTTACGATCGCCATTTTCGTCGGTCTGTTCTTCGAGTTCGGAGGGGCCTCTGTGCCCGTCGATCCCGCCGCCCTGCGGGGTGGCGAGGCGTTCATGGAGCCGGACCCGACGCAGAAGGGGGAGTTCGTCCCGCTGGCGCGCGAGCTGGTCTGTCAGCGAGCCGCCTCTCAGAAGCCGGTGTTCGTCCGCGATCTCGAGGGGCTGCCGCACCGGATCAAGGCCCTGCGGCACTGCGTCGACGATGCCTTTGACGTCGCGATGGCCACGGCGGACGGCGCGATGACGCCGCTCGCCGAGATCAAGGGTGACCGGGCGTGGGTGGTCGGGAAGGGTTTCCAGCTCGTCGAGATCGACTTTGCGGACCTCTGGCGCGAGATCACGTCGGTGGACCCTCTCACGTTCGCTGCTTGGTTCCTGTTCGCCACCTTGATCAAGCTGGTGGGCATCCTCGCCAACATCTATCGATGGAAGGTGTTGCTGGACGCACAGGGGATTCGTCTCTCCTTCCGCTGGTTGAACCGTAGTTACTGGGTGGGGCGTTACTGGGGCATCGTGACGCCATCGACGATGGGCCTCGACGGATGGCGGCTCTACGACACCATCCGCACCACCCGTCAGGCGATCCCTTGCACGACGGCGCTCGCGGTCGAGCGGTTGATCGGGCTCGTCTCCTTGTTGGGGGCCATCCTGCTGATCGCGCCGTTTGCCGACATCGGCAACGCGGATTTCCGCACGTTGTTCAAGGCGTTGCTCATCCCGCTGGTCGTCGCGGTCGCGGTCGCGCTGCTGTTCGTGATGCAGCCGAGTTGGTTCTCGCCGTTGGTCCGTGCGATCCCCAATGAGCGGGTCCGCAAGTTCGTCCGCGAAGCCATCACGTCGGCGACCGCGTACAGTCAAGCCCGGGGTGCGCTGTTGATCGCGCTCGCCTGTGCGATCTTTGGCCAGTTCACCACGATGTTCATGTACGTCGGCAACGCCTACGCGCTCGGCATCGAGGGCGTCGAAGTGACGCAGATCCTTGCGGCGACGGCGGTGATGACGTTCGGCACCTTCATCTTCCCCTCCGCCTCGGGGGAAGGGGTCCGTGAGGTCGCGTTCGTCGCGCTGTTGGGCGGGCACACGACCGCGGCCAAAGCCTTCCTGATCGGCCACCTCGGCTTTTGGATCGAGAAGCTCCCGTTGTCGTTGCCGGGCGGCCTGTTGATGTTCTCGGAACCCGACGCGTACCAGCGTGTGACCAAGGACGACCTCGACCGGCTGAAGGCGCAGGTCGCTGCGGAGGGCGCGCAGGCCAACGAAGCCTGACGCACGCGCGTCGTTGCAACCGGCTAGAGCGAGGCGCCAAGGGAGCGGCGATGGTTCACACCACGGATGTGCTCGTCATCGGAAGCGGTGTCGCGGGGCTGTACTTCGCCTTGGAGGCCGCCAAGACCCAGCGCGTGGTCGTCCTCTGCAAGGGGGATGACCCCCAAGAGAGCAACAGCCGCTACGCGCAAGGCGGCATCGCCGCGGTGTGGGCGGAGGACGATGACCTGCAAAGCCATGTCCAGGACACGCTGGTCGCGGGTGCGGGCCTGTGTCGCCCCGACGCGGTGGAGCAGACCGTGCGCTTGGGTCCCCAGCGGATCCAAGACCTCATCGCGTTGGGGGTGCAGTTCACCCGCGCTGTCGACAACCCGGCGGAGTTCAGCCTCCACATCGAGGGTGGCCACGCGACACGAAGGATCCTCCACGCGGCCGACCTGACCGGCGCGGAGATGGTGCGCGCCCTGTATGCCGCAGCCGCCAAGCACCCGAACATCCAGGTGTTGTCCGGGCGGACGGCGATCGATCTCATCACCTCCGAAACGGTCGCACGGCGCGCCCAGACCATTGGGCCCGCGGTCAACGAAGTGCTCGGGGCTTACGTGCTGGACGAGGCCGCTGGCACGGTCGAGACGTGGTCTGCGGCCCAGACCGTCCTCGCGACGGGAGGCATCGGGCGCCTCTACCGGTACACGACGAACCCGCGCTCCGCGACCGGCGACGGGATCGCCATGGCCTGGCGCGCGGGCGCACGGGTCGCAAACATGGAGTTCGTCCAGTTCCACCCGACGAGCTTGTACCATCACAAGTTGCGGAGCTACCTCGTGAGCGAAGCCTTGCGCGGGGAGGGCGGAAAGCTGGTGCACGGCAACGGGGACCGTTTCATGCACCGTTACGACCCCCGGCTCGAACTCGCGCCGCGCGACATCGTGGCCCGCGCGATCGACGCGGAGCTCAAGCGGCTCGGCCTCGATTGCGTCTACCTCGACATGACCCACCTCAGCCGGTCGGAGATCGAGCAGAAGTTCCCGAACATCGACGCCAACCTTCGCAGCGTCGGCATCGACATGGCGGTCGAACCGATCCCCGTGGTGCCGGCGGCGCACTACCATTGCGGCGGGATTCAGACCGACCTGGCGGGGCGAACCAGCCTCGCGCGCTTGTTCGCCGTGGGAGAGTGCGCGTGCACGGGCCTGCATGGCGCCAACCGGCTCGCGAGCAACAGTCTCCTCGAAGCGGTCGTGTTCGCTGGGACGGCGGCTGCATGGATCGCCGAACATCGGTCAGATCCCGCCCCCACGGCGTCGTTGCCCGCTTGGGATTCGGGCCACGCGGCGGCTCCCGACGAGCTTGTCGTGGTGCATCAGGTGTGGGAGGAGCTGCGCCGGTTCATGTGGAACTACGTCGGGATCGTTCGGACGCACCGCCGGATGAAGCGTGCCCGTCGTCGGATTCAGCTCGTGCAAGAAGAGATCGATGCGTACTACTGGGACTTTGAGGTGACCAAGGACCTGATCGAGCTGCGCAACCTCGCGACCGTCGCCGACTTGGTCGTGCAATCGGCGCTCCGGCGACGGGAGTCCCGCGGCTTGCACTACACCCTCGACTTCCCCGACGCGGATGACCGGCAGGTGCAGGACACCGTGCTGGAGCCGTGGCGTTGACCGTGCCTCGGTGGGTTCCCACCGCCGTCACCGCGTCGCGCGGGTTGGCCGGGCCTGTGTTGTTGGTCCTGTTGCCAGGCCTCGGGTGGGGCTGGGCCGCGTTCTGGGTGTTCGTCTTCGCGATGTTGACCGACTTGATCGACGGTGCGTTGGCGCGCGCCGCGGGTAGCGATCCGGCCTTCGGCGCGTTGCTCGACCCGCTCGCCGACAAGGCGCTCGTCGACTGTGCCTGGATCGCGCTCGGGCTGCACGGATGGGCGCCATGGTCGATCGCGGGTCTGCACGTCGTGCGCGACGTCGCGATCGGGGTCGGATGGTGGCATTGGCGGCGTCGTGGCGTGCTGATCACGTCCAACCGGACAGGTCAGGTCGCGGTCAGCTACGAGGGTACGGCCGTGGCGGTGCTGCTGTTTCACGGGCCGTGGAACGGCACCGATTGGCCGAGCGTCGGCATCGTGCTTGGAGCGACCAGCCTGCTGCTCTCGTCGGTCTCCGCGGTGCTGTACGGCTACGACCGCTGGCGGGCGCGCGCCGTCCCGTGATGGACGCGGGGATGCGCTCGGGTGGGGTTGCTCGCGTGCGGTGGCGCGGTAGGGGGCGACCATGGCGCCTTTGCATCCCAACCTGATCACCGCGCTGCGGCTTCCTCTGGCACCGCTCGCCGTCGTCGCGCTGACGTGGGGAGGCGTCGCCGGCACCCTCGCGGCGGCGGTCCTCAGCCTCGTCCTCGAATTGACCGATCTCGCGGATGGCTACATCGCGCGCCGGTACGGGCAGGTCAGCGACTTCGGTAAGTTGTTCGACCCCTTCGCCGATGCGTTCTGCCGCTTCACGCTGTTCCTCGGCATTCAGGCGATCGGCCACGCGGATCTGTGGATGATCCTCGTGATCTTCTATCGAGACAGCTCGATCGCGTTT
>JBJONI010000037.1:0-3765 GCA_046051915.1 Pseudomonadota bacterium | reverse complement strand
GCATGACGATCGAGCAAGGCAACAACGGCTCCGAGCGCGGAGCGGTCGATCGGACGATCCAGCGGCCAGGACAGCATCCACCGTCGTCCTCGTGGATCCGCGCAGATGGCCTCCAAGACGTCGACCACGCCGGCACCACCCGCGTCGTCGAGTGGAACCACCCACGTTTGGGCATCGCGATGGGTGAGGTCGTCCGGATGCGAGGCGAAACGTACAATCTCGTCCGCCCATACAGGCGCGTAGCCGTCGGTCGCGTGGACCACGACACGCCGGATCCCCTGCGCGCGCCAAGATCCGACCGACAGCGTCTCCGCGATCGCGCCCACCCCGGAGAGCAGCACCGCATCGACGGGGGTCGCACGCGGGCCACGCTGACCGAGCGTGTAGTGGGCGACCGCCGCGTCCACCTCCGCGGGCGTGAGATCCCGTGACGGCTGCTGGCGCCAAGCCGCGAGCCCACGGCCCCGAGACGCGCCGACGCGGATCTGCAACGTCGAGGGCGTGGGGACGACGCCACATGCGGTGAACCGCAGCATCACGGGCCTCCGTGCCCCGCGGGAGGTCCGCGGATACACGCCCCCGATAACCCCGTGGCCCCGGACCTGACCTCATGAGCCTCCGCCCGGTTTGGACGATCACCGCCGTCGCCGCCATCCTCGCCGCCGGTGTGGGCGCGTTCTTCTGGATGAACCCTCCCAACGCAGCGTCGGCGGCCGGCCGCCCGAGCGGCCCGTCCCCGGCATGGCAAGGCCGCGGGATGGCGCAGACCACCGAGGCGGTCGCGATCGACCTCCTGGAACGCGAGGTCGTGCTGTCGCTCCCACGCGCCACCCTGTCGGCGTCGGCCGTCAAGGACGTGCGCGTCGACCTCGGCAAGCTCGATCCGCACGAGATGCGCGGCACCACCTGGTACGAAGCCGACCTGCCCTTCCCCATCCCCGAGCGCACACGCTTTGGCGATGGCGGCCTGCAGCTCACGGTCGATGGCGAGGCGTATACGTTCACCATCGCCGACCCGTTCGGTGCGGCGCCGAGGACGTGGCGCGTCCTCGAAGGCAAGATCGCCATCTTCGCCCCAAAGCCTCCTCAAAACGCCGTGTTGGAGCGCCCCGGTGCCAGCCGCGACGTCGCGCGACTCGAACCTGGGATGTCGGGGCTCGAAGATGGCGCCTACGCCCCGTACCGCCTCACCTTGAAGGCCCAAACGCGTCCTGGCCTGCTGCTCCCTGCGCCGGCAAGCGCAACGTGGCGCGGTGTCACCATCCCCGACGGGGGTCACTTCCGCGCGTTCGCAGCGCTCGCGCTCGCGACGGGACACGTCTCGGATGGGGCGACGTTCGTGGTGCAGTTGGCCACGGGCGATGCGCCCCCCGTCGAGGTACATCGCGTCACCGTGGAGGGCAAGGGCGAACGATTCGTGGCGATTGACGCTGATCTGACCGCGTATGCCGGCCAGACCGTCGACGTCGTCGTCCGGACGGAGTCCGGGCCCACCACGGACGCTGATTGGTCCTTCCTCGCGACGCCCGTGATCGACGGCACGCCCCGCGGGCGACTGCGCCGCATCCTCGTGGTCGGCCTCGACACCACCAAGCCCGACCACTTCGGCATCAACGGCTACGACAAGCCGACGACGCCGGAGCTGGACGCGTGGGCCGACGACGCCGTGATCTTCGACCGGGCTTGGACGAGTGCGCCTCGCACGCGCCCAAGCTTTCGGGCGGCCACCACCGGCCGGTTGCCGCTGGAGGCCGTCTGCGCGCCACCTATCGCCGAGGCGTTTCATGATGCCGGGTTCGCGACAGCGGGGATCGTCGCGAACATCCACCTCAATCCACACTTCGGCTTCGACGGCGGCTCCGACTTGTGGTGGCTGGATGGCAAGGCGCTCGTCGACGATCAGGTCGAGCGGGCCCTACGTTGGCTCGACGTCAACCAAAACCGCGACGTGTTCCTGTTCGTGCACGTCATGGACCCCCACATCTTCTACAGGGCGCCTGACGCGTTCGTCGAGGCGTTTACCAAAGACCTGCCCCCGCTCCCGAAGGACCAAGAACTCCCGAAGTTCTTCAACCGCTGGCAGGTGCTCAAGTGGGACCGCGCGGGCGAGTTGACCGACCTGCAAAAACAACACATCGCGGCGTTGTACGACGCAGAACTCGCGTTCACCAGCCAGCAGCTCCGACGGCTGCTCGACGCGTTCGAGCGCCCTGAGCACGACAACCTCGTCATCGTCCACAACGATCACGGCGAGGAGTTGTGGGAGCACGGCGGGTTTGAGCACAACCACACGCTGTACAACGACGTGACCTCCGGCCTGTTGTGGATCAAACCCCCTGGCGGGAGCGGCACCCACGGCGCGCGGTCGCTGTATCCGGCAACCCTGCAGGACATCGCACCGACGGCCTACGCGTTCGCCGGCCTGACCGGCACGCCGCCCACCGACGGCGTGAGCTTGCTGCCCGTCGTCCGCGGCGAGACCGACGACGCGTGGGAACGACCCATCCCGATCGGCCACTTGCAGTACGACGCCGACCGATGGGGCGTGGTGCTCGACGACATGAAGTACGTGGTGCTCACCGGCTCGGGCAAAGAGGAGCTGTACGACCTCGCGCGAGACCCTGCAGAGCGCGAAAATCTGGCGGGCCGCACCGACACAACGAGGTTCCAACGCGCGCTCGCTGAGGCGCACAAGATGGACGTGGGCCCCGGATGGCGCATCAGTGTTCAGGTTCAACCTGGAACGAGCTTCGAGGTCGCCCTCCCCGCCCAAGCGCTCGCCGCAGGCGTGATCGACCCCGAGCACACCACCCGCAAGCCGGCCAACCAAGAGTGGGGCGAGGTCCCGAAGGCCCTCCCGTCCGACGTGGGCCTCGTCTCCCTGTCCGCGGACGGCCGCAGCCTTCAGTTCACGGCAGGACCCCAAGGCCGCGGTGTCCTCTGGGTGCGGTTCGACGGCGCGGTCGCCGCCCCCGGAACGATCGTCCGCGGCCCGGGTGGCGCGACAGCAGAGGCGGATGCAAGCGGCGTGACACGCCTCGGCGGCGACACGTTGACGCTCGCACCGGGCGTCGTCGTCGTCCCGCCCGCCAGCGAATGGACGCGGATGCAGGCGTGCATGGGCGAGGGCGAGACGAGCGACGAGACCGTGTGCCAGCTCTGCAGCCTCGGCTACCTCAACGGGCCGACCTGCGCCGGCTGCGGCGGTGCGAAGAAGCCCGACGCCGACGCCGCGCACCCTGACTGACCCTCACGGCGCCGCGTCCAGCGCGCGACGGACAGCGTCGTACGTCCAGGGTTCGAGGTGTTCGAGCCCCGAAGCCGCCTCAGGCGGCAAGCCGCGCGCAGCGGCCTCCCGCCGAGCAAAGCGGATCCGCCCGCTTCGCGCCGGGAACCTCAAGAGCACATGCACCACCGGGCCGGGTGCCAGACGCTCACACAACGCCGACAGCGATCCGTCGTCGGGCGCCGCCACGCACACCGTCCTCAACCCGCGCGCGGCACGCTGCTCCAGCAGCGCCACGAGTTGGCCGACGACCGCCCCTCCTCGCTCCGCAAGCATCGCAAGGTCGTCGAAAATCAGCGCCGGGACGTCGGCGAGCCCATCGGGCCACTGGCCGTCACGCATCCGCGCCACCGACACCGAGGTCGCAAACGCATGCCCCTCGACGTGATGAGGCTCGGCACCGCCCTGACCGGCGATGCGTCGCGCGACGGTGGTGCGTCCCGACCCCCAAGCGCCCTCGACCAGCGCGACCGGACAGC
>JBJONI010000036.1:0-3532 GCA_046051915.1 Pseudomonadota bacterium | reverse complement strand
CGGCGAGTCCTACGTGCACGCGGTCATGGACATCGAGCGCGACGCCCGTCGCGACGCCGACGCAGAGGGTGCGCTCCCGCCATTCGCGATGGCGCTCCTCCGCGACGACCCCGAACTCGATCGAGCGATCGGCTTGTTCCGTGAGATCGAAGAGCAAGATTCGGCCCTCGACATCTCGGAGTCGCTGATCCAGCAGATCGGGGCCGCGATCGGTTCGGGTGCCGACGCTGCGGTGGCGGCTCAGGGGCTTCGGGTGGATGCCGCGGAAGGCCTCGTCGCTTCGTTGCGCGACCGATCCAAGCTCCTTCATTTGGAACTGGAGTGGCTGGGGACCTCCTCGGTGGTGCCCGAGGGACTCCCGCGCGCCCGTGGTCGGCTCGACGAGGTGGATCGTACCCTCGATGGCCTGTCTCGGCGGGTCCGCGAGCTGTCGTACGCGCTCGCAGATCTGCGCGCGGACCGCCGCGTCCAGGATGACCGCGTCCGCGAGCTCACCGGCCGCATGACGGCGCTCAAGGTCAACTTGGCGGAGGAGCGTGACAGCGCCACCCCCGACGAACTGGCCGATATGGAGCTCCAGATCGCGGAGATTCAGGCTCAGATCGACGACGTCCGGCGGCGGGGTTCGGGGCCGAAGAACGTCGATGAGGTGTGTGCCGACGTCGTGGCGGAGGCCGAGAAGGTCGCGCCGCTGTTGGAGTCGGTCGCGATCGACGCCGGAAGTTGGCGGTCGGTACGCGTGGCCGATGGGGACGGCATGGATCCCATCGTCGCGCGGTTGAGCCGCCTGCACGAGACGCTTCAGCGCTCCGTCACCCGCTACGGGTGGGTGAACAAGATCCTCGCTGGCGGCGCCGAGGCCGAGCTCTACCGGATTCGTGAAGCGTGGATGACGGAGAAGACCGAAGTCGCCAAGCAGCGTCGCGAGCTGGCAGCTCGGTACGGCGACGCCGACGTTGTTGCGAGCACCGTGGTTCGCTCCAACTTCGCGCGCATCGCGACCGCGTTCGCGGACGATGTGATGAAGGCCGATTTCGGCGTGGTGCAGGTCTATTGGAGCGACCTCACGGCGTTGGACGGCGAGATCAAGACGGTCAAGACCACCCGCATCGACGCGGAGCGTGAGCTGCTTCGTCAGTACGCCTACCTTGAGGCGACGCTCGACAAGAAGACCCGCCGCTCGGAGAAGAAGTGATGACGCGCCTCCTCCCGCGATGGACCCTTTGGGCTGCGGTGGCGTTGGTCTCGCCCACCGCGATGGCGGCCGATGGCGCGCCGCTCTCCGTGGAGCGCGTGGAAGCGACCGACGCCGATGTGGCTGCGTTCGAGGCCGCGCTTGCGAGGTTCGAGGCGCGGGTTCAGGAGTTCGAGGCGGACGCTGTCGCGGCGGTCTCCGAGCAGAAGACCCGGCAGGTCGCTGAGATCCGCAAGATGTACGACGCCCGCATCACGTCGCTAGAGACGAAGCGCCGCGAAGAGCGGCTCTCGGCGATTGGGCGCTTCGAAGGCTTCCTCAAGCAGTACGACGCTTCGCCCTTGGCCAGCGATGTCCGGTTGCGCCTCTCGGAATTGTATACGCAGGAAGCTCAGGATCAGTTCCTCGAGGCGCTGGACCGGTACGCCGCGGCCCAAGATGCCGCGGGGGACGACCTCGACGCCCTCGCCGCTCTGGAGTCGATGGGCGAGCCGCTGAAGAAGCTCACGCCGGCTGCCGCGTTGCTCGAGCGGATCATCCAAGACAATGTCGGCAAACCGGTCGCTCAGCAATTTCCCTTGCTCGATATCGTGTACTACACCGCCGCGTACTTCTACCAAGACGAGAACGGCGACCTGTACGATTTGGAGCGTTCGCGGTCGTTTTTGCAGGAGCTCGTCAAGACGCGCCCGTCGAGTCCGTTCTCCGAGTTGAGCCACATGCTGTTGGGGTTGGGCTTCTTCGAGCAGGGCGACAACCGGGCGGCGATCGGCGAGTTCAACGAGGTCATCGCGCTCGGGCCGAGCCGGAAGTACTACGACGCGGCGGTCTACCAGCGTGCTTGGGCTCACTACCGTCTCAGCGAATACGACGCGGCGATCGAGCAGTTTGAGCCCCTCCTCGATGCCTCCTACGAGGCGGTCGCCAAGGGTGCGCGTGCGAGCGATTACGCCCAAGAGGCGATCATCTACCTCGCCCTGTCATTGCTCGACCAAGCGGATGCGGAGGGCGTGGCGCCGTTGACCCAAGTCAACCGGTTCTTTGGGCGCCGTCCCTCCAAGCCCTGGGCGTTTGACGTCTACGTGCAGCTTGGCCGTTCGCTACAACAGTACGCGCGCGGCCTCGATGCGGTCGACGTGTACGACTACGTGCTGTCCCGTCCAGACTTCTCGCTTCGGCCCGAGGCGGTTGACCTCCAGCACGAATCGATCAACCTCCTGTCTCGGCGGCTCGACGCCGATCTCGAGCGCGCGGGTGCGGCCCGGTTGGCGCTCACGGAGCGCTTCGGAGACGGCTCGGCTTGGTGGAAAGAGAACCAGGACGAGCCGGAAGCCCTGACCCGTGCACGGACGTACATCGAGCGTGGCCTCGTTGAGGTGGCGACCGAACTCAAGGTTCGCGCCCAGACGTTGCGGCGAGATGGGGCGTCGGTGGCTGCCTACGCGCCCGTCTACGCGGCCGCTGCCGAAAAGTATGAGGAGTACCTCGATCGATTCCCCATCGCGGACGACTTCTTCTACCAGCAGACGCAGTACGCGGACGCGCTCAGCCGGTCGAATCAGATGCAGGCCGCCGCGGTGGAGTGGGAGCAGCTCTACAAGACCCGCAAGGTGCACACCTACGGCGGACTTGCGGCTGTCGGCTTGTTCGACACGTGGTTGCGCTACGTCAACGAGAGCGTGGGCGACCTCGACAAGACCGCGGCGAGCGCGGTCGTCGACAGGGTCTATACGAGCCCTGCCGGCAAAGAGATCACGGTCTACAAGCTCGATCCCGCTCAGCAAGAGCTCATCGAGGCGGCGGACCTGCTGCTGAAGGGTGACTTCGGTGCCGCAGGGGAGTTCGACGCTGGCGGCTACGTGTCGGCGAACCGGCCGGCGCTCCTGTACATCCCGGCGCAGATCCTGTCGCGTGCGAACCGGTTTGAGGAGGCACGGCCGCGCCTGCTCGCTGTCATCGACGCTGTGCCGTCGGCGGACCAGGCGGCTTGGTCCGCGAACCTGCTGCTCAACAGCTACATCGCCGAGGGGGACTCGGCGAACGTGCGGACTTGGTCGCGGGTGTTTGCCACGCGTACCCTCGGCTCCGACGCCGCGTTGGTCAGCAAGAACCAGACGGCGTTCCAGAACAACCTGGAAGCGTCGACGTTTGCGCTCGCGACCGAGGCGGCCGAACGCGGAGACTTCTTGGCGGCGGCCGAGGCGAGTTTGGCCTTCGTCGACGAGTTCCCGAAGAGCCCGAACGCGCCCTTGGCCCTGCTCAATGCCGCGAACAACTACGAGAAGGTTGGGCGTGCCGACGATGCCAACCGGATCTACGAGCGGTTCATCCGTGCGT
>JBJONI010000035.1:0-6271 GCA_046051915.1 Pseudomonadota bacterium | reverse complement strand
TGCAGCAGGCCGTCGATGCCGCCCAGATCCACGAAGGCACCGTAATCGGTGATGTTCTTCACGACGCCGGTGAGGATGACACCCTCTTGCAGACGCTTGAGGGTCTCCTCACGCTTCTCAGCGCGCTCCTGCTCGAGCAGGACACGGCGAGAGAGCACGATGTTCCCGCGCTTCTTGTTGAACTTGATGATCTTGAACTGAAGGTTCTCGCCAATGTACTTGTCGAGGTTCTTGACCGGGCGGAGGTCGACCTGCGAGCCGGGGAGGAACGCCTTGACGCCGATGTTGACCGACAAGCCACCCTTGACGCGGGCGATGACGGAGCCGACGACGATTTCGTCGCGCTCGACCGCCTTGCTGATCTCGTCCCACGCCTTCATCAGGTCGGCCTTCTCCTTGCTCAGGATCAGGGCAGGCGTGTCTTCCTTCATCGACGGGAGGTAGACGTCGACCTCGTCACCGACGGCCACCGTAAGCTGGCCCTCACCATCGGTGAACTCGTCCCGGGAGACGTAGCCTTCGGCCTTGTAGTTGATGTCGACGACAACCCAATCCTCGAGGATGTCGATGACGCGGCCCTTGACGACGCTCTGCTCGCGCACACCGCGCTCGCCGAGGTAGTCGGTCATGAAGGAGCCGATCGCGCCGGTGTCGAGCTGGCCGAGCGGGATGTCGAGAAGCTGATCGAGATTCATCCGAAGTTCCTGGGAGGCTCTTGGCCTCGTCGGGGTGGAGCGGAAAGAGGAGAACCGGCGGGTCGAACGGAGGGCTCCATCCCCCCACGCACGCGTGGACCCGCGGTGTCGGGCGGAGAACCTCCGCCCCGCGCGCGTGCCGTGAAGTCGCCCCCGAAGGCGGCTCCTCGGCGCCGGCAGGACCGCCAAGTCCACGCCGCGCGAGCGCGCGAGGGTTAACCCGGACGGGCCACATCGGACAGGGCCGACCGGCCGAATTTGGGCCTAGAACAGCGCGACCGACGTGACGACGACGGCGGCGAGCACGACGCCGGTCACGACCAGGGCGCGTCGCCGCCGGGTGCGCTTGCCGAGAAGCCACAAACCGGTGGCAGCGGTCCCGACCGACAGCGCGGCGACACCGTCGACCAACCAAGCCGACGCGCCCCGCCCGCGGTGGGCTTCGATCAGGGAGAACGCCGTCGGGTAGCGCAGAAGCCACACGGTGGCGCCCGTCCCGTCCTCATCGACGGTGACCGTCGTGAGCCCACCGAGCTGCTCCAAGCGGTACGTCTCCGCCGCATCGGCATGACGCGGAGGCTCCTGCATTCGGCCGGGGAACCGATCGATCACGGCTTGACGGCGCGCTTGCGGTGTCTCCCCCAGGCGCCACGCTGGCTCGCGGCGTCCCGCGTACGCGACCGCGGCACCTTCCAAGCACGCCCAGCGCGCGTCCGCGACGTCCACCCACCACAAGCCGTCGTGATGCACGGCGGGCCCAGACACGCCCAGCCACGCGGTGAGGACCTCGCCGTCGCACGGCGCATCGAGCGGCTTGGCGTCGCTGAGGGCTTGTCGATCGACGCGCGGGTGAAACCACTCGCGGTGCCGTGCCATGAAGCCCGTGGACGCAAAGAACACCAGCGACAGCGAAAGCAGCGTCGAACTGACGAGGTGCGCGTCTGCGACCGTCGGCCGACGCCCAAAACTCACGGCGTGCAGGCCTGCATGCACGTCGCCATCGCTTCGGGCGGCTTGCCCTCGCACGCCGACATGCACGCCGACATGGCCTCGATGCGCTTCATCTCCGGGGCGAGCTTGGCCTCGATCTCCGCGGCCTTCTTCTCGGCGGCGGCCGCTGCACGCTCGCCGATTGCTTGGAACTTCTGCTGCATCGCGAGCGCCTTGGCTTGGCAGACGGGCGACAGCCCCTGCAGCCCGCTCACCGCCATCGCCGACTGGCTCGCGGCCATCCCCAGCTGGGCGAGCTTCGCGCCCTCTTCTGGCTTCATCGGGTCGAGGGACTCGAACGCGGTCACGTACGCTTCGACGGCCGTGAGGTGGCGATCGAGGTCCCCGCACGTCAGCGCATCGAGGGCGCCCTGCGGGGCTGTGGCGGCGCCTTCGACGCGGTCAGCGGCGTGGCCGTTCGATGCCCCAGACGAAGCGGACTCCGGCGAGGTCGATCCACCGCCACACGCCACCATGAAGACCGCCACCAACGCCAAACTGCGCATCTCGCCTCCCCGACGGGAGCACGATGCAACGTGACCGAGCGGCTGTCAACAGCTCCCGCCTCGCGCGAGCAAGCGCCCGTCGGAAGGAGAGCGGTGTCCACGGGGGCCGGGCCGAAACGGGGACGCGGACATCGTCAGCTCCCCGCGCTCACGCCCCCCGTGCGCGCGCCAAGCCCAGCAGCGCGGCGACCACCTCGTCGGGCGACAGCGCGGTGGCGTCGAGGTGAACGGCGTCCGCAGCGGCGCACAGCGGCGCCACCGCCCGCTGTGTGTCCTCCGCGTCGCGCCGCGCCATCGCTTCGCGGATCGCGTCGGGATCGACGTCCTCGCCTCGGCCACGAAGCTCCTCCGTCCGGCGCCTCGCGCGCTCGTCGAGGTCGGCGTCGAGGAACACCTTGAGCGCGGCGTCGGTCAGCACGACGGTGCCGATGTCCCGTCCGTCCATCACGACCCCACCCGCCGCGCCGAGCGCGCGCTGCTGTCCAAGCAACGCGGAGCGCACGGCCGGCCAGCGGCTGACCCGGCTCGCCCCGGTACCCACCGCGTCGGCACGGATCGCGTCGGTCACGTCAACCCCATCCACATGCAGCGTCAGGCGCTCCCCATCTCGACCGAACACGAGGCGCATCCGTGCTGCCAAAGCCCCAAGGCCCGCTTCGTCGTCCCACGACACGCCGCGCTCCCGGGCGGCCCACGCCACCGCGCGGTACATCGCGCCCGTGTCGATCCAGCCGTAGCCCAGCGCCTCGGCGAGCCGACGCGCGGCGGTGCCCTTCCCACTGCCCGCAGGCCCGTCAATGGCGATGGCGATCGGCACGTAGCGCCTCCCTGTCCGCAAAGAAGGTCGGGTAGCTCGTCTCGACCTGGGCCGCGTCGAGAAGCGTCAGCTCGCCGTGACCGGCGGCGGCGGCCACCGCGAACGCCATCGCGATGCGGTGATCGCCCCGGGCGTCGATCGTGGCAGGCCCGCGCGGCGCACCGCCGACGATCCGCATGCCATCGGGACGCTCCTCCGCCTCGACGCCCAGCGCGCGCAGCCCCGCGACGACGCGCGCGACGCGATCGGACTCCTTGACACGCAGCTCCGCCGCGTCGGCGATCACCGTCTCCCCCTCGGCGAACGCCGCAGCGACGGCGAGCACCGGCAACTCATCGAGGGCGCGGAGGGCGAGCTCTCCGTCGATGCGGATGCCGCGCAAGGGCGCCGTCCGGACGACGACATCCGCCACGGGCTCCGCACCCGGCCAGGCGCGCGGGAGGATCGTGACGTCGGCGCCCATCTGCCGCAGGGCGTCGAACGCACCCGTCCGCGTCGGGTTGACGCCTACACCGCGCAGAACGATCTCCGAGCCCTCGACGATCGAGCCCGCAACGGCCCAGAACGCGGCCGACGAGGGGTCTCCCGGGACGTCGACGTCCACGGGTGACAGCCTGTCGGTAGGGCCAAGGCGGACCGTGCCCGCCGCCACGCGAACGTCAGCGCCCATCGCGCGGAGCATGCGCTCGGTGTGATCCCGGCTCCGCGCGGGCTCCGTCACGGACACGCCGACGCGACGTCCCGCGAGCAAGCACGCCGACTTCACCTGCGCCGACGCGATATCGAGGACATGGTCGGTTGGACGCAACGCACCACCGCGAACGGCGAGGGGCGCGCGGTCCCCGCCGCTCCTCCCCTCGATCACCGCGCCCATCGCCCGAAGCGGCCGGACGACGCGTCCCATCGGCCGGCTGCGCAGGCTCTCGTCCCCCGTCAACACCGCCCACCATGGCTCCGCTGCGACGACGCCCGCGAGCAGCCGGATCGCGGTGCCCGCGTTGCCGCAGTCGAGCACGTCCGCCGGCTCTCGCAGCGTCGGCGGTGGACGGATCACCCACGCCTGCCCGTCGGCCTCGACCGAGACCCCCATCGCCTCGACGGCGCGGCGCGTCGCGTCGACGTCGGCGGAGCGCAGGACGCCACGCACCCGCGAGGGGCCATCGGCGAGCGCCGAAAGCAAAAAGGCACGGTGCGAGACCGACTTGTCGCCAGGCACCACCAACTCGCCACGCAGCGGCCCTGTCGGCCCAACCACCCGGTGCGTCACGCGACCACGAACTTGCCCATCGCACGGAACCGCGCGTGCCGCTGGCGACGGAGCGCGTCGGGCGTCTCGTCGACGAGGGCATCGAGGTGCTTGGCGATGGCGTCCCCGACGGCGTGAACGACCGAGGCGGGATCGCGGTGGGCGCCACCGACGGGCTCAGGCACGATCTCGTCGATCACACCGAGCTCCAGACAGTCCTTGGCCGTGATGCGCAAGGACTCGGCAGCCCGCGGTGCCTCGGTTCGGTCGCGCCAGAGGATTGCGGCGCAGCCCTCCGGGGAAATGACGGAATAAACGCTGTTTTCCAGCATCAAGACGCGATTGGCCACGCCGATGGCGAGCGCGCCACCCGAACCGCCCTCGCCCGCGACCACGGTGACGACCGGCACACCAAGGCGCGACATCTCCAGGATGTTGCGGGCGATCGCCTCGGCTTGACCTCGCTCCTCGGCGTCGATCCCCGGGTACGCGCCGGGCGTGTCGATGAACGTGAGGATCGGCAACCCGAAGCGATCGGCGAGATCCATCACGCGCAACGCCTTGCGGTACCCATCGGGGCGCGCCATCCCAAAGTTACGGACAATGTTCTCGCGCGTCTTGCGACCCTTCTGGTGCCCGATCACGGCGACCGGCCGCCCGCGAAAACGGCCCAAGCCGGTGACCATCGCCTGGTCGTCGAAGCCGGCGCGGTCTCCGTGAAGCTCCGTCCACTCCGTGATCAAGCCGCCGACGAAGTCGAGCGTGAAGGGCCGGCCCGGGTGGCGGGCGATCTGCGTCCGTTGCCAGCGCGAAAGCTGGGTGAACGTGGCTTCTTGCAGCGTTGTCAGCTGCGACTCCAGCTGGTGCAGGCTCGCCGACAGGTCGACGCCATCGCGCGAGGCGAGCTCTCGTAGCTGCTCGATCCGCCGGGTCAGCTCGACGATCGGCCGCTCGAAATCGAGGATGACGTCCATGCGGGCCTCCGAAGCCGTGTCGTAACCCTGACGAGGTTGGCGCGTCACCCGCCGAGGAGATGCTGCGACGCGAGGGCGACGACGTCCACGGTCATCGCGTCCCACAGCGCGAGGTGCTTGCGCCACGTTCGCTGCTTTCGGGCGAACCGCCGCGTGTCACGCTGGGTGGCCTCGAACGCGTCGTCCAACGACCGGCCATCGAGGACGTGGTCGGCGAGGTGCCGATAGCCGAGCGACCGCATCGGCTTGGCGTCGCGGGGGACGCCGCTGTCGAGCAAGGCCCGGACCTCGTCGACGTAGCCCGCGTCGCGCATCGCATGGACACGGGCGTCGATACGCGCGTCGAGGTCCGGGACGTCGACCCACACGCCCGCGACGTCCACGGCGTCGGGCGAAGCCGCATGCGCCGCTTGCAGGTCGGAGAGCCGGCGTCCCGTCTGGAGGAACACCTCGACCCCGCGGACGACCCGCACGCGATCGGCAGGGTCCAGACGGGCCGCCAGCACGGGGTCGCACGCCTGGAGTCGCTCGAACAACCCTGAGGCTTGCAACAGCTCGGCGCGAAGCGCGGGGTCGGGCGCGGGCGTCTCGGCGATGCCTCGGCGGAGGTGCTGAAGGTAGAGCGAGGTGCCACCGACCACGACGACGGGCCGCTCGGTTCGGAGCACCCGATGCGCGATGTCGAGGAAGTCGGCGACGTCGAACGGGTCCGTGGGCCCGACCACGTCCAGCCCGTGGTGGGGCACCAACGCGCGCTCGGCGGCGGACACCTTCGCCGTGCCGATGTCCATGCCGCGGTAGACCTGCATCGCGTCGGCGCTGACGATCTCTGCGCCGACGGCTTCGGCCACACGTAGGGACAGCGCCGTCTTGCCGGCGGCGGTGGGCCCTGCGATCACCCAAGCTTTGGGCGTCACCGTCCGCGCCCCATCCGCGCCGCGATGTCCGCGTCGGACCACGTGGCGACCAGACCGGCCATCCACGTCGGCGCCTCATCGCCACGCGCGAGCCATCCCCGCGCCGCGGCCACGTCGATCGGCGGT
>JBJONI010000034.1:0-9666 GCA_046051915.1 Pseudomonadota bacterium | reverse complement strand
GTCACGCCACTCGTGGTCCAACCCGTCCAACCGAACAAGCCCTGATCGGGGTCGGCCATGTAGACGAGGATGCCACTTCCGACCACCGCACCCGGGACGCCGTACACATCGACCGGATCGGCGCGGAGTGTCAGGCCCAACACCTGGGGGGCTGTGCGGGTTCCGAGATCGAGCGCCGTGTAGTCGCCGTCGCCGTGCACGACGTACAGGTCGTCCGCCCCCGACACGGCCGACGCCACAAACACCGCCTCGACGTAGCCCGCCGGCGTGAGCGAAAACGGGTCGCCGGACACTTGGACGTCGCCGGTGCTCGGGTTCACATCCACGAGCGACAGCTTGTCACCGCTGCCGTAGGCCAGGCCGTACAGCACGCCGTCGGAGCCTTGATGCAGCGAGACGATCGGCGCGCTCGCGAGCGAGGCCGTGGTGAACGTCCCCTCCCCACTCCAGGCTCGAAGGACACCATCGACATGCTGCAGCGTCCGCACCGAACCGTCCTGGCAGCCGACATAGACCAGCACGCCGTCGCCGTTCGGCTCGAGCTCCAGCGCGACGGAGCGGGCGACGCACGGCGACTTATCTTCGGACAACCACGTCTCCGTGTCGAGCACGCCGACGCGACCATCGGCGGTCACCGCGGCCACGATCGACCCGTCGGGGAGGGCTGCAAGTCGCTTGACGATCCCGTCACCGACCGACCACGTCGCCATCACGCGGTTCGGCACGTCCGCCCAAGACAACGGGGTGGCGAGGGTGAGCAGCAGCGGGAGGACAGCGCGCATACCGGGGGACTTTGCAATCGCCATGCCTGGCTCAATCCTCGGCATCGTCATCCTCCGGCTTGCCGGGAAGAAGCGCGCGCCCCGCACCAACCGCCGCGACCGCAGCAAGGTGGGTGTTGTCCGCGACCAACCAAGCGACTGCCCCGTCTCCCGCGAGACTGGGGCGCAGGCGACCGACATGGACATCGGCCGAGCCGTCGACCCGACGGGGCCGCGGGAGCTTCCGCGCGCCCTCCGCGATCGCCAAGCCGGCGTCCTTCCACACGGCGGCGACGCGCTCGACGTCCCAGCCGCGGGGCAGGTCGAGCCACAACGTCGCCGCCACGCCCTGAAACAAGGGCGCCCCGACGATCGAGACGTCGCACCGTCCACCGCACAGCCGCGCGATCTCGGCCATCGCGAGCGCCTCGGCCGCGGTCCACCCCGAACCACCGACGGCGCCCACCGCCGGGATCAGATCGAACGCCAGACCTTGTTCGAACACCTTCCGCGGGGGCGTACCGGCGTTGAACAACGCCACCACGCCCTTGCTCAGCTCCTCGACGCCGTCGCGCCCCCATGCCGACGCAGACACCACGACATCGGCCCGCGCCACCCCCTTCCATCCGGCCGCCAGCAACGGAGCCAGCGTGCTCGCGACGAGGGTGGCGGCCGCCCCGGGGACACCCACGACCTCGCGGGCGCGGGGCGCGTCGAGCGCTTCGGCGTTGATCCAAGGCACGACCAACGGGACCGCGAGGTCCTCGCGCTGGCTCCCGGAAAGATCGACCACCGGGACCTCTGCGGCGACGGCGCGCGCGACCAGTTCACGTCCAACCGCCTCGGGGGTGGCCACAATCAACAGGTCCATCGCGGCGATATCCGCATGACGCGCGTCGTCGACCGCCACCTGGCCGTCGCCCCAGGTCACGAAAGGCACGTGCGTACCTGGGCTCGCGAGCGGAAGGACCGTCGCAGGGCGCCAAGGCGCCGCGTCGAGAACCCCGAGGATCTTGCCACCGACTGAACCCGTCGCGCCGGCGACGCCCACCACCCATGCCATGCAACCCCCTCAGGTTCCCGGACGTTTGGCGTCGGGAGGACGTACGTAGCGCGGCGTCCACGTCGGGACCGCCTGCACCGCACGGGCATGGGCACGACCGAGCGCGATCAGCGCATGGAGCGCCGGGTCGCTCGGCTCGGACACGAGGGTCCCCCCCGCGGCCACGACCGAGGACTGAAACGCCAGCGCGCCCTCCCCCGCGACGGCGAAGCCGCCTGCCACGAGGTCGGGAGCCAACGCCAGAACGTCGGCGATCGGCAGGTCGAGGTCGTCCGCCCGAACCTCGCCGTCGCCGTCTTCCCAGCGCGCGTAGGCGTTCCCCTTCCGGGCGTCGAGCAGCGTCAACAGCGGGCCCCGGACGCCGAGCCCTCGCGCCCGCGACGCACGCGAAGCCAGACTGGAGACCTCCGCCGTCTCGATGCGGAGTCCCATGGCGTAGCCGAGCGCCGCCGCCATGCCCACGCGCAAGCCGGTGAACGTCCCCGGCCCCGCCGCGACGACGACACCGGCGATGTCGCGACGCTCCACGCCCAATTCCGCGAGGCACGCCTCGATCCACGGGACGAGGATGCGCTCGGCGCCGGCCGCGACCCGTGCGACGCGCTCCGCGTGGCGGTCGCCGCACCCCACGGCGACACCGACCACCGGTGCGGACGTGTCGATACCGATCCACGCGTTCATCCCGCGACCCACTCGAGGACGTCGCCCGCCGTCACGAGGACCATCAGTCCAAGAAGGAACAACACGCTCGCGAGCTGGATCGTCTCGCGCCAACGCAACGGCAGCGGACGTCCGCGAACGGCCTCGAGCAAGAAGAACAGGATCTGCCCCCCGTCGAGCACAGGGACCGGCAGCAGGTTCACCAAGCCCACGCTCAGGCTGACCATCCCAATCGTGGCGACGAACGCCTGCCATCCCTCTTCGGCTGCGTCGCCCGCGACGCGCACCATGTCGACGGGCCCACCCATGCCCTTCTGCACGTCGGTCGCGCCGGTGATCACGTCGTACAGACCAAGCAGGGTGCGCTCCGCGAGCCACCACGTGGTGTCCCACGCGATCGACAACGCCTCGCCGACGGGCTCGCTCCGAAGCACGGTGTCCGCATAGCCAAGGAAGCTGCCGTGCCCGCCGACGCCGAGCACGGGACGGGGGGCCGCATCCTCGCTGAACCGGTGCAGGACCGGGGTGACGATCACGCGCACGCGCTCCCCTGCGCGAATCAGGTCGAGGGCCAGCGGCCGGATCTCGCCAGCGTCGTCCGAAGCCGTGACCTGTCCAACGAACAGCGGGAAGGTCTGAAACGGCACGCCGTCGAGGGCGTACAGGCGGTCGCCCACCTGGACCCCAGCGTCCGACCCCGGAAACCCCTCGCTGACGGAGGCGACGAACGCTTGCAGCGGGACGAGCCCAAACGCATCTCGCCAAGGCCCGTCGGCAGCGACCCACGCGGGATCGGCCTCCACAACGGTCGTGAACGCCTCGCCGTCGTCGTGACGGCCATCCAACCGGTGTCGAGAGCCGGTGATCCCACGACGCAACGACGCGAAATCATCAACCGGCGCCCCATCCACCGCCTCGATCGTGTCGCCGGTGCGCAAGCCGGCGCGGGCCGCCGGCGAGGCCGGATCGTCCACGCCCACGGCGGCGGGCCAACGGCCGATCTCCAGCCCAAAGGCGTACAGATCGGCGACACCGTCCGGCCCACGAGACAACGTCGCCGGATCCATGGCCAAGGTGCGCACGCCCGCCGGGCCCTCGACGGTCAACGTCACTGGAGCCTGCGTCGCGGCGTCCAACCTCTCCTCCAGCTCGCGCCACGCCCCCACGGGGACGCCGTCGACCGACGTGACGCGGTCGCCAGGCGCAAGGCCTGCGGCGGCCGCCGCCGTGTCGGGACGAACCATCGCGACCACGCTGGCCGCGACGGGCCGGCCGGCGAGGAGGATCGCCGTCGTGAGCAGGATCGGAAGCACGAGGTTGACCGCAGGCCCCGCGAACAGGACGACGAGACGCTGGTAGATCGGACGCTTGAGGAAGTGCTGCGACGGCGGGAACCGCGCCGACTCCTCGTCGTCGGACTCGCCAAAGGCGTCGGCGCCGGCGAGTTGCACATAGCCACCGAGCGGAAGTTGGCTGACCCGGTACTCCGTCTCCCCCCAACGGAAGCCCCAGACGCGCTTGCCCATGCCGATGCTGAACACCGGGACGCCGATGCCGAACAGCCGGGCGGCGACGAAGTGCCCCCATTCGTGAACCAGCACGATCACGCCGATGAGGACGATGCCTGCGAGCAGCGACGTCACTCAGCCTCCGATCAGGACGCGGTAGCCGTAGACCAGCGGCGCGACGAACAACAAACTGTCAACGCGGTCGAGGATGCCGCCGTGGCCGGGGAGAATCCATCCGGAATCCTTCACGTCGAACGCCCGCTTGACGAGGGATTCGGACAGGTCGCCGAGCACCGCCATCGCACCGCCGACGAGGCCAAGCAGCAACGCGTGGCCGACAGGGACGCCGGGGAGCATCCAACCTGTCCAAGCCACCGCTCCCGCGGCCGACCCGATCAGGCCGCCGACGAAGCCCTCGACCGACTTCTTCGGGCTGACGCGCGGGTGCAGCGGGGTGCGCCCGAACGCCCGGCCCGCGAAGTACGCGGCCGTGTCGCCGCACCACGCGATGACCATCGGGACCAACAGCCAAGCGAACCCGTCATGACCGGCGCGCAACTTGACGAGAAACGCGCTCAATCCACCAATCCACGCGATGCCGAGCACGTACCGACCCACGAGATCCGCGGCCCGGTCGATCGGCTCGGGGGGCAGCAACGTCACCCTCGCGAACGTGCCGAGCAACACCCCAACGGCGACGAGCTGCGCGGCCGCCGGATCGGCCCAGATCAGCGAAGCCGCGAACGGCAACGCGCCGCCCACCAGCCAGACACGCGCCCCCGCGACGCCGTCCGGAAACGCCATCCGCGCGTATTCGTCGAGGCCGATCAGCATCGCGAGACCGATCATCAACGCCGTGCCGGGCTCGCCACCCCAATGCACGGCCGGCAACAGCACCATCAGGCCGACGGCCGCCGCCCACAGACGGGTCGACGTCATCCGGCACGCCGAACGCGACGGCCCACGACGACCGGCGGCTCCACGGTGGGCTCGACGGCGTCGAGGACCTTGCCAAACCGGCGCTGGCGCCCGGCGTACGACGCGAACGCTTCGAGGAGGTGCTCCTTGTGAAAGTCGGGCCACGCGACCGGCGTCACCCACAGCTCCGTGTACGCCACTTGCCACAGCAGGAAGTTCGAGATCCGCAGATCCCCCGAGGTTCGGATCAGCAGGTCGGGGTCGGGCAGGCCGGCGGTGTACAGCCGAGACGCGAGCAGGGACTCGTCGATCGCGTCAGGCGACAGACGACCGGCGGCGACCTCTCGCGCGAGGTCACGCACGGCCTCCACCACTTCGGCCCGTCCCCCGTACGACAGCGCGAGGAGCAGCTCCATGCCGCCGTTGTTCGCAGTGATCGCCTCGGCCATCGCGAGCATCTCGCGGACCGGTGCCGGGAGCCGCTCGATCTGCCCGATGCCGCGCAGGCGAATCCCATTGCGAAGCAGGTCGTCCTGCTCCTCCCGCAGGTAGCGCTCCAACAGCCCCATCAACGCAGCGACCTCGTCCTCGGGTCGCGCCCAGTTCTCCGTCGAGAAGCTGTACAGGGTGAGCACCTGCACACCCAGCTCACGACACGTTCGGACGATCGTGCGGACCGTGTCGGCCCCAGCCTCGTGACCGGCCGACCGGGGCAGACCGCGCTGGCGGGCCCAACGTCCGTTGCCGTCCATGATGACGGCGACGTGACGCGGGATCGGGGAGGGCAGGTTCATCGAAGGCTCCCAAGTTCGAGACCGAGCGGCCTCGTCCCATCGTCTAGACCCAACGTGACGCCCCCGCACGTGCCTGCACGGCATTTGCACAGATGCGCAGCCATCTCAGACCTCGGCGATCTCGGCTTCCTTGGCGGTGCACGCCTTGTCGACGAGCGCACAGTAGCGGTCGGTGAGATCCTGCACCTTGTCGAGGAGCTTCCGAAGATCGTCCTCGTTGCACAGACCGTCCTTCTCGCCGTCCTTGAGGATCTCGTTGTACTCCCGGCGAACGGCCCGGACGCGCACCTTGCAGTCCTCGCCCGTGGACTTAACGCCCTTGGTGAGGTCCCGACGGCGCTCCGCGGTCAGCGGCGGGACCGGGACACGGATCAACTGGCCGTCGTTCTGCGGGTTGAGCCCGAGACCGGCCTCCACGATCGCGCGCTCGATGTCGCGCAACGTGGTCTTGTCCCAAGGCGTGATCGTCAACAGCCGGGCATCCGGGGCTTGGATCGTCGCGAGCTGGGTGATCGGCATCGTCGCGCCGTAGCTCGCCACCTCGACCTGGACGGTATCGAGCATCTTCGGCGTGGCACGACCGGTGCGCACCTTGCCGAGGTCACGGCTGAGCTGATCGAGGGCAGCCTTCATGTCGTCTTCGGCAGAGACGATGTACTCGTCCATGGAACGGTCCTCCATCGTGGCCACGTAACGCGCCACGGCACGATGCGCCGACACCCGCGGTCCACCGCGCTACAGCCGAGCCGAGGCAAACGGCATGCACATCGAAACGCTGCTGCTGCAGATCGCGGCCGTCCTGATCACGGCGCGCGCATTGGGCGCGCTGATGCAACGCCTCGGCCAGCCGCCGGTGATCGGCGAGATCCTCGCAGGGATCGTTCTCGGGCCGAGCATCCTCGGCGCTCTCGCGCCCGGGACGTTCGCGATGCTGTTCCCAACGGCTGCGATGCCCGTCCTCGACGCGACCGCCCAGCTGGGCCTCGTCGTGTTCCTCTTCTTGGTCGGATTGGAGTTCGACGTCGCGACGTTGGGGGAGCGGTGGCGTCAGGCGCTCGCCGTGAGCACCGCGAGCATCGCGCTCCCCTTCGTCTTGGGGACAGGACTTGGGGCCGTACTCCACGCCGGATGGGCGCCCGAGGCCATCCCGGTCTGGGCGTTCGCGACGTTCACCGGCGCGGCGATGTCGGTCACCGCGTTCCCCGTCCTCGCCCGCATCCTCGCCGAACGGCACCGCCTCCGCACCCCCGCGGGCGCCCTCGCGCTCGCGTCGGCGGCGCTCAACGACGTGACGGCGTGGATCGGCCTCGCCTTCCTCGTGGGGGGGTTGCGCGCCGAAGATCCGACGGCGGCGTTCAAGGCGCTCCTCGGCACCGCGGCGTTCGGCGTCGTCATGGTCGCCGTCGTTCGACCGATCCTCGCCCGTGTGGGCCCCCGAGAGGGCAGCGACCTCTCGCCCGGCGCGATCAGCCTCGTCGTCGTTCTCCTGCTCCTCAGCGCGGCGACGACGGCCGCCCTCGGCGTCCATGCCCTGTTCGGCGCCTTCTTCCTCGGGGCCGTCGTGCCCCGTCGCGGAGGGGTCGCTGAAGCGCTGACGCTCCGCTTTGAGACCGTCGTCCGCGTGATGCTGTTGCCGCTGTTCTTCGCGAGCAGCGGCCTCCGGACCCAGCTCGACGTGCTCACCGACCCGGCTGCGTGGCCGGTCACTGCCCTCGTGCTCGGCGTCGCAGTCATCGGAAAGGTCGGGGGCGCAGGGCTCGCCGCCGGTGCCTCAGGGCTCGACCGGCGGACGGCGCTAGAGATCGGGGTGTTGATGAACACCCGCGGCTTGATGGAGCTCGTGGTCCTCCACCTTGGCCGCGACCTTGGGGTGATCGACGACCGGATGTTCACCGTGATGGTGACGATGGCCCTGACGACCACGGCGATGACGGGGCCCTGGCTCGCGTGGCTCGACCGGCCGACGCCGGCGCCGCACGCCGCGGGCAGACGCCCCACGCTGGTCCTCGCCCTCCTGGACCCCGCGATCGCCCCCACGCTCGCGCAGATCGCCGCCTCGTGGGTCCGAACCACGCAAGGCCGTGTCGTCGGCGTGCACCTCCGTCCAGCAGACGTCCCGTCGGAGGCGCTCCGCGACGACACGCGGCCGCTCGGCGACGTGTTGCCGCGGCTCGGCGCGGCGCTCGACGCCCTCGGTGTGCGCCATCGCCTCGAGGGTGGGGCTTCGGCCGACGTTCCTGCCGACTTGGCCGCGATCTGCGCCCGGCATCAGGCGGAGGCGCTGGTGATCGGCGTCCACCGGAGTCTGCTCGGACGGTCCCCGCTCGGAGGCGTTCCCGGCGCGCTCGCGAACCGCAACGCCGCCGCGCTCGTCGTCGTCGAGGACCACGGCTGCGGCCCCGCCCCCACCCTCACCTACAGCACGCAGCTCGGCGCGGACGTGGCACCGCTCGCCCGCCGGTTCGGCGCCATCTGTGGCCCACCCGGGGACGTCCACGTCGTCCCATGGGACGACGCCGCTGAGGGATCGACGGGCACGATCCTCCGGATCCTCCCGCGCCCGACCTAGCGGGCCAGGGACTCGAACGCCCCCATGGCGATCCGGGTCATCGACAGCCCGTCGACGCGCGCGAACGTCGTTGCGCCCTCCTGCACAACCGTCCACGGCACGCGGTCCAAGGCTTCGCCGCACTCCGGCCGCGCCGGATCGATCGGCAGGAACACGGCGCCCTCGGCGTCGGACGCGCCCCACGCCGTGGGGTCACCGGTCGCGCACGCTGCGAAACGCATCCCCGCAGCGACGAACTGAAGCCCCGTCTCGTCGAACATGGCGGGATGGTCGTGGTCGACGGACCCGAGCGCGTCTCCGATCGCGTCGTCGAACGGCGTGAGTCGCCCGCAAGCCACGGCCTCGGGACCCAAGGTGTAGTGCCCGAGGTCGTCGACCCCGAAGGCGCCAGCGAGCCGCGCCGGCAGGTCGGTCGGCCACACCCCCTCGCGTTCCAGCAGCGCGTAGCCGCAAGCGACCCACGCACCGCCGGCGTCGCGGGTGAAGCACGGCGACGGGGCACCGCCCACCACGGGCACGCCGACGGCCCGAAACACGACCGTGTCGCAGGTTGGCGTCGCATCGCACGCCGCGACCGCGCTCTCCATCGCCGGGAGGCACGAAAGGCCTGCCCAGCTCACCGGGTCGAGGACGGTGGCGCCTGTTTCGTCGGCCGTCTCCGAGGGGCCGCTCGAACCCACCGGACCGGTGTCCCCGAGGCCAGCAACGTCGGTCGCCGGACCGCAGGCTGCGAGCGCACACGACCACACCCACAGCGGGCGCCTCATGGCGCCGCCGCCGCGTCGACCTCGTGCTGACATTCGATGATCGCGAACGGGTCGCACGACGCTGCCTCGATGCACGTCGCTTCGGCTTGCACCGCCGGGATGCCGACCGTGGCAGCGTCGTACAGGCACCCCTGCTGGCACGACGCCAGATCGGGGTACGCCGCAACGTCACAACCGACGACAAGCTCGACGCACAGGTCGTAGCACAACGTGTCGGTGGCGCACGCCCCGGCCAGGGCGGCCAAGCAGGCCCACCTGAGGCTCATGGCGTCCCTCCGTCCTCTTGTGCCGCCCGGTCCGGGTCGAACAAGAAGTACCCGATCGCAGATCCACCTTCATAGTTGTCGGTCAACCACAAGTGGATGCGCGAGTCGACGGTTTGCGCGGCGACCGACGAGACCTCACCGGCTGCGGTGAGGTTCAACGGCACCTTGCCCTTACGGACCCAACGGCCGTCCTCCTCGACTGCGTAGCCGAAGAACGCCTTGTCCGCCGACATGTACTCCGTGCCGAGCGGACACTGATCGACCTGGTCGGAGTTGCGGCCCGACGGCTGACACGTCCAACGCGCAAACGCCGTGTAGAACAGGTACCGAACCCCGCCGAGCTCCGCGACCGCGAGGCTC
>JBJONI010000033.1:0-2543 GCA_046051915.1 Pseudomonadota bacterium | reverse complement strand
ACGGGCGCCACCGACCCTGCGGAATCGACCGCCGACGCGCCGGTCCAGGAGGCAAACCCGTTCGCCAACGCCGACATGGGTGCCATGCTGGCCGCGATGGGCATCCCGACGCCGACGATCGGGATGACGATCGAGGTCCCCGGCGACGTGATCAGCCTGACACCTTCGGATCCGAACGCCACCGTCGACGGCCACCGGGTTCGGATCGCGACCGCGATCCCGCTCGACGGCGCGGCGAGCGCCGGGCAAGCCTTCGGCGACGGAGAGCCGGCGATGAAGACGTGGACCGTCCGCTTTGTGCTGCCCGCGGGCCGCACCCTCCCGAGCTCGCTCCTCACGCCATGAGCGTCGACGTCCTGCGGTGGCACCGGTCCGCGTACGAGACGGATGCCGACCTCGCCCGCGAGCGCGCCGACGCTGAAGCGCTCGGCTTGCGCTGGGAACTCTGGCCCGACGTCACACCTCCCCCTCGGCTGGCGCAGGCCCGAGCGCTGGTCGTGACGAGCGGTGTCCGCGTCACCGACGACATCCTCGCGGTTTGGGGCGGCGAGCTGCTGATCTGCACCACATCGGGCTTCGACCACGTCGATGTCGACGCGGCATGCCGCCGCGGGATCGCGGTCGCACGCTGCCCGCTGGCGCGACGCGACGCCGTGGTCGAGCGGACCCTCGGCGCCCTGCTCCACCTCCTGCATCGCGTCGATCCCCAAACACGCGAGGCGGCGGTCGGTCGATGGTCGCGTGGGGCCCTGCCTGAGCTTGCCCCGCGCACGCTCGCAGGCGCACGGGTCGTCGTGGTGGGGCTCGGCATCATCGGAACCCAGGTCGCGAGCCTGCTCACCGCGCTCGGTGCCTCTGTGACCGGCGTCGATCCGTACGCACGGCCCGGCGGCCCGCGGCTCGATGACGTTCTCGAGGGCGCCGACGCCATCACCCTGCATTGTGCGCTTTCGCCGAGTGCTCGCGGGTTGTTGAGCGCCGAACGCCTCGCGCGCCTCCCCCGCCACGCCGTCGTCGTGAACACCGCGCGGGGCGAATCCCTCGATGTGCAGGCGGCCGTCGACATGGTCGCCCAAGCGCGCCTCGGTGGCTTGGCCGTGGATGTGTTCCCCATCGAACCCTACCCAGACCTGGCCGTCGGCGCCGCGACGCCAGGAGTGCTGTTCACGCCGCACAGCGCCGGCTTCACGCACGACCTCGGCGCACGCGTGGCGCGTGGCGTCCAAGACGCGCTGCGCGCATGGTCGCGGGGCGAGCCTTTGCCGTTCTACGTGGGGGAGACGCCCGCGGGATGGTAAGGTAGCCCGAAGGGAGGATCGCGGGCATGGACGGCATCGCCGGCTGGCGTGCGACATCACGGCGGGTCCAAGGCCCAGGCTTCGAGCTCGTCGGCTTGGAAGCCGACGCCGCGGTCGCCACCGGTGTCTGGCTACCTGACACGAGCCCACTGCGGAGCGAAGGTCTGGGCGTCCTCGAGGTTGGACGCGCTTTCCTCACCCGGCCCGGCGTCCCTGGACTCGCCCGACTGTTGCACCTCGACCGCGAGGCGTCGATCGCGGTGTACGCGACGGGCGAGCTGTGGTCGGTCGCGGAGGTCGGCTCCGCGCTGCGCCGCAAGGGCATGCGTCCCGGGATGCGCGCCGGCGTCGAGCTCGCCTGGCGGGTCGCGGACCTGCTCGCCAAGGCCGAACGCGATGCTGCCGACGTCGGCCTCAAGGGGCACGGCGGGCTCGACCCCTGGCGCATCGGGCTACGCCGAGATGGGCAGGTGGTCCTGCTCGGCTACGGCCTGACGTTGGGCCGGGGCGTCCTGAAGCTCAGCGGCGACGAGCGCATCGAAGCGCTTCGTTACGCGCCGCCCGAACGCCTCAGTTCAGCCGCCGAGGACGCGACGTCCGACCGGTTCTCGACCGCGCTCGTGGCTCTGGAGTGGGTCCTCGGCGAGCCGGTGTACCGAGGCGCCGCCGCGGTGGTCGAACAAGCCGCGCAACAAGCCGAAGGCGACCACCGGCTGTACGCCGCGCGCGACGAGATCCCCACCGAAGTGCTCGACGTGTTCGGTCGTGCCCTGCGCCGCGATCGCGACGCGCGTTGGGCCGATGCCGTGACCTGGCGCGACGCGCTTCGACGTGCGCTCTCGCACCCTGCGCTCGAGGGTCCGAGCTTGCATCAACTGATGACCAGCGCGCCGCTCGACCTGCCCCGTCGCTTCGTGAGCCTCGCCGAGATTCGAGGCGACGCCGACAGGAACACCGACGACGACGCCGTCCCCGCCGCCACAGAGCGCCCCCGCTGGGTGTCGCTTGGAGGCCGCCGCGGTAGCGCGGCGAAACAAGCGGCCGCGCAAGCCCCGGCCGCCATGGCCGCCGAGACGGTGCTGGACGCAGAGCCCGTGGCCGCTGTCGATGCGCCGCGCGCCGAGGCGCCGCCCGCTTTCGCGCCCCCGTTGCGCCCCGCCGACCGATCGGAACCGCCGTCACCGCCCGCCGAGCCGGCAGGGTTCGACGACGATGCCTACGACGAAGAGGACGACGAGACGAGTC
>JBJONI010000032.1:0-9073 GCA_046051915.1 Pseudomonadota bacterium | reverse complement strand
ATGTGACGTTCCGTGCGGGCAGTCCGCCGTTGATCTGCGTGGTCGTCTGCGCCCATGCGGACGAGGTCACCGGTCCGCCAGAGCGCGTCGCGCTCACCATTCGCGACGAGGCCCGTCAGATGACGGAGGCCTACCGCAACCTTCGGCTTTCGATGGGCTTTAGCGTCGACGGCTGACCGAGCGAACGGCGCAGGTTCAAGGAGCCCAGTCGGCTTCGATGGCGGGCCAAAGACCGGTCTTCGCGCCGCGGTCGAGGTAGAACGCCACGGCAGCGCGTCCCTCCTCCCCGTAGTCGAGCGTCCGCGCGTTGGCGTACATATCGAGGTAGGTCCTAAGCTGTTCGGCGTCTCGCAGGCTGCTGCCATGGTCGAGCAGCCACGCGATCGCGTCCTCGCGGTGCGTCAAGCCGTAGGCGATGGCGGCGCGCAGGTGCGCGCTGATCTCCCGCTGCTCCGAGGCGGGAAGGTTCGCGCGGACGGTGTTGATGCCCAGCGGCAGCGGGAGGTCCCCTGCGATCGCGCGCCACGCCTGGCCCAGCTCGACCACCGCGTAGAACCCCTCGGCTTGCCACGTCAGGCGTCCCTCGTGGATCAGCAGCGCTGCGTCGACTTCGCCGGAGCGCAAGCGGTCGAACGCGAGCTCGTAGGGCGTGATCGGCGTGTGGACTGGCACGGCCTCGACGAGCATCCGCAGGACGGACCAAGCGGTCGTCGTCTCGCCGGGGATCGCGACCGGCCGGCCGGCCAGCGAGGCCACGTCCCGTGGTGTCGTCGCGACGACGACGGGCCCGTAGCCTTCGCCGAGCGACCCCCCGTGGGGCAGGATCCGCCATCGGTCGGCCAGCCGCGGCCAAGCGGCCATGGACAGCGCGAGGACGTCGAGGTCCTCGCGGTCGCCGAGGGTGTTGAGCACGTCGGTGGGGTGGTGTTCGAAGGACCACGTGAACCCCGGCGTTTCGAGCCGCCCCGTCGCGAGCGCCCACACCATGAAGCGGTCGTCGGCGTCGGGAGACGCGGCCACCCGGACGTGACGGACGGTCATGGTGCGTTCCGGGCGTTGGCGTCGCGGAGGCGCTGGGCGAGGCTTTGGGTCAGGCGCCACAACACGCGGGCACCGAGGCCGGGCTCTTGGGCCGTCCACTCCCGGAGCGCGTCGCGCTCAATCGTCAGCGCGTGCACGGGGGCCGTCGCCACCACCGTGGCGCTCCGCGGTCCGTCGTCCACGAGCGCGAGCTCCCCAAAGTGCGAGGTGGCACCGATCCGCGTCACCTCACGGCCGCCGATCCGGACGCTGACCTCGCCTTCGATCAGGACGAACATCGCGTCGCCGGGCGCCCCCTGATCGAACACCACCTCGCCGGCGCGGAAGCTGCGCTCTCCGAAGATTCGACCGACGCGGAGGCGGGCTTGATGTGAGAGGTCCTGAAACAGGAACAGCGACTCCATGGCTTGGGCGCGCTTGGCGACCTCGACCGCGCGGCGATCGGCGTCGGGATCGATGCCGACGAGGGTGACGTTGTCCTTCCCGCCGCCTCGGAGCGCCGCATCGACCAGGGCTTCCACCGCGTCCGCGAGGTCCTCGGCGCCACCGAGGGCGTGGATCTCTGCGTGACGGACCATGTCGGAGAGGCCGTCCGAACACAGGAACAGCCGGTCGCCCTCCACGAGCTCCAGGTGCAATGTGTCGCAGTTGACCTGAGGGTAAAGACCGAGCGCGCGCGTGATCACGTTCTTGTAGCGGCTGGTCTCGGCTTCCTCGGGCGTCATGCCGCCGTTGCGGACCATGTCGTTGACGAGGCTGTGGTCTTCGGTGACGGCCCGCAGGTCGCCACCACGAAGCAGGTACGCGCGGCTGTCGCCGACGTGGGCGATGAACGCCGACGCACCGGCGATCACCGCGATGACCACGGTGGTCGTCATCCCTTCGCGGCCGGTCTGCTGGGCCGTCTCGTAGATGCGGGCGGACGCGGTGTTCGCGACCTCTTCGAGGAGTTCGAGGACGGCTTGGCGGCTGCTGCGGCCCCCAGCGCGCCCGTACGCCTCGGCGGCGTCGCGCAGGCGAGGCGCGAACACTTGCACGGTGTCGATCGTGATCGCGCTGGCGAGCTCACCAGCCTTGCGGCCACCGACCCCGTCCGCGACGGCGAAGACGCCGTGCGTGGGCAACGCGATCATCGCGTCTTCGTTCTGCTTGCGGCGTAGCCCAACGTCGGTGCGAGCGTGGAAGCGGAGCATCAGACCCTCGGGCGGTGCTTTAGCCGATCGCGTCCGGGGGCGCCTCTCTGCGCCGTCGCCCGGTGACGGCGTGTCAGAAGTCGACGCCGCGCGGGTCCACGGTCCCGACCGTCGCGGGCACGGTCACGGCCTCGCCCTCGGCGTACAACGCGACGTAGGTCGCATAGTAAGCGGCCACGCGCTGCACGTACGTGCGGGTCTCGGCCCACGGGATGGCCTCCACGAACCGGTCGAGAGGCGCGTCCGCAGGCTGCTCGGCGAGCCAGGCGGCGACGTTGCGCGGCCCGGTGTTGTACGCCGCCACAGCGAGCGGCCACCGGCCGTCGAACCGGTCGAGCAACCGGCCGAGGTAGGCGAGGCCGTAGCGGGTCGCGGTCTCCGGGGTGTGGAGGTCGTCGATGCGGAACGCGGGCTCCCCGAGCCATACGGCCATGCGGGCTCCCGTTCTCGGTAGGATTTGGAGGGGCCCGTGGGCATCGGCTTGGCTGATCGCGCCCTGATCGTAGGCGCTCTCGGCGCGCAGGAGGGCAAGAGCGAGCCAGGGGTCGACGTCGGCCTCCGCGGCGGCGCGCCACACCAACGCCGGTCGGTAGATCGGGAACGCGTCTCGTAGGTAGGGTGCGCGGGACGGCGTGTCCTGGAGTTCGCGCAGCGCGACCTCGGCGGGGAGGATCCCGTGACGGTGGTCGCCGACGGCAGCCGCGTCCCGCGCCCGCGAACCGGGCGGCCAATCGGCGGACCACGTCGGCGCTCGGAGCGCCACGTCGTCGAGGACCGCTTGCATCAGCACCCCCGCGAGGTCGTGCCCGACATCGGCGAGGGCGACGATCGCTGGCAGCATCGGCTCCGCCACCCCGACGCGGAGCGCGAGGTCGCGCAGGCCAGGTGTCGCCTCGGGGAGCACGAGGGTCGGCAGGCCGGCTGGGCGGGTTGGAACGACGGGCTGCCGCACCCAGCCGCGCCCGTTGTCGCCGAAATCTTGGGCGGAGACGGAGGTTGGCAACTCGTCGCGGTGGCCCTGCCAGCGCCCGTCGCGGCCGGAGGTCGCGCCGCTTGCGAGCAGTCCGTACCAGGTCAGGCGCCGCTGCTCCGCGAGGTAGTCGCGGTGCGCTCCGCCCTCCGCGGGACGCCACCGCCACGTCCAGTAGTGCGCGGCGTCGCCGTCGGGGTCGGTGCGGTGCAGCGCGGGTGCGAGCCACGCGACCGCCTCGGCGTCCAGGCCTTCTTCGGCCCGGGCGAGGGCGAGGAGCCTTTGGTGCCAACGTGCGGCGCTGCCTTGGCCTGCGACGAGCGTCTCCAGCAGCGGGGCCGCTGCCTGCCAGCGCGCGCCGGCGGCGAGCTGACGCGCGACGGTGTCGCGGGGGTGGCGAGACGAAGGGGGCGGCAGCGTGTCGAGCGCCGCCACGGCCTCGTTCCAAAGGCCCGCGCGCGCAGCGACATGAAACGTCGACCAACGGGCTTCCTGATCGTCGGCCGGCGCGGTGCGCAGCGCGGCGAGCACGGCAGGCGCGTCTCCGGCAAGGCGCCCCACCGTTCGCCACGCGGTCGGATCGGGCGCCGGAGCGTCTCGCCAGATCGCCCACGCCTCCTCAAAACGTGCCTCGGTCGCTGCTGCGCGGCCGAGCCCCCACGCTTGCTCGGGGGACCAAACGGGGCAGGGAAAGCCGAGGGCGGCGAGGTCGGCGCGCGCTTCGTCGGCGAGTCGAACGACGCCGGCGGTCGTCAACGTCGGGCGCAGCGCGTCGAGCCTGGCTGCACGTGCCGCCGCGTCGGGGAGGGCCAGCGCGAGGCGGACGGCCACCTCTTCCGAAGCGATGTGACACCCGCGCGTCTGCGCACACTGCGCCATCGCGCGCTCCGCCGTGGGGGCGTCTCCGAGCGTCGCGGCGGCACGGGCCTGCCATGGCAACAGCAGCGCGGTCCCGAGCGCCGTCGTCCACACCGAGAGGCCGAGTGCGGCGTGGCTGGCCGCCTCGTCGGCGAAGCCGGCCTCCCAAGAGGCCTCCGCCGCGCGCCACGCGGCGACCCCTTGCAGCGGACCGGCGGTCGCGGCGGCGCCAGCGAGCGCCTGCCGTGCCCCTTCGGCGTCGCCGTGCCGCAGCAGCACGTCGCCGACGAGGATCGCGAGGGCGGCGTCGACGGGCACCGAGGGCGTTGCTGCCCGTACGACGCCGGCGTCGTCGCCTGCGGCGAGTGCGGCGCGAACGTCGTCGTAGGCGGCGGTCGCCGTCAGGATCCAGAGCAGCACGGGCGCGGACCTCTCACGGCCGTCCTAACGCCGATCCGACGACGCGACCTTGCCGGGCTGTCGCGGGTCCGTTAAACGCGCGGGGTCCAAGGGCGCCCGTCGTGCGCCTGTCGGTGTGAGGGTTCCATGTCCCGCAAGTGCATGTTCACCGGTGCGCGCCCGCTCACGGCCAACCGCGTCTCCCACTCGAACATCAAGACGAAGAAGCGTCAGCTCCCCAACATTCAGAACCGTCGGTTGTTCTGGATCGAAGGCAACCGCTGGGTCACGCTGAAGCTGTCGACGCGCGCGATGCGCTCGATCGACAAGCTCGGCCTCGAGGCCTACGCCAAGGCCTGCGGCGTCGACCTCAGCCGGTACTAAGCCGGAGGCCCTTCGGGCTTCCTGTGGACTCGGACGGCCTTTGGGCTTGATGGGTCCGTTCGTCAAAAGGCCCCCCAGCACCGCTGGCGGGGCCTTTTGTCGTGGCTGGCGGAGCCGTGGGCCTCTGCGACGGTCGGAGACGACAGGAAGGTGCGAGGGCGGCACCGTTGTCCCCGCCGGGGCGCTTCAGATGCGGTAGTCGATGATCACGCTACCGCGGCGTTCGCCATCGTCGCGCGGAGCGCCCGTGGGCCGCGGTTCGTCGCGTGGATCGTAGGGCTCGGGCGCTGGGATTCGGAGCGCCGGGCGTTGCGACTCCCGGGCTCGCTCCTGTTCGCGTCGGATCCGTTCGATGATGTAGGCGTCGAGCATCGATCACCCCCGTCGATGATTGCACCATAGACCCGCGGACGCCCTGCAACAAGTCCCGCCGCTGCACCGGCGTGCTGCGCCTGCCGCGATACGGGACGCGGGGAGGTTGGCATGGCGACGGTCGAGGTGGCGCACCACGAGGGGGTTGCGACGTTGTGGCTCAGCCGCCCCGAGCGACGCAACGCCCTCAGCCCGGACCTGATCGAAGCGTTGCATGACGCGTTGTCCGCCGTCGATGCCGACGCTGGGGTTCGCTGCGTCGTGCTCGCTGGACGGGGGGGGACCTTCTGCGCCGGGGGGGATCTCGGGGGCGGGATGCTCCCGGAGGGTGGCATGGTCGAGGCGGAGCGTGCCCGAGGACGCTACGGCGCCCTGCTCCTTGCGATCCGCAGGCTCTCGGTGCCGGTCATCGCGGCCGTCGAGGGGGCGGCCATGGGGGGAGGCCTCGGTTTGGTCGCTGCCGCGGACCTCGCTGTGGCGGCGTCGGGGGCCAAACTCGGCACCCCCGAGCTCAAGGTGGGGCTGTTTCCCTACGTCATCTCCGCGGTGTTGCGGCGCGACGTGCCGCGCAAGGCGTTGATGGGCCTGATCTACGACGCCGCGCCGGTGACGGCGGAAGAGGCGTTGCACCTTGGACTCGTCAACCGCGTGGTTCCCGACGGCGAAGCTGTGGACGCTGCGCAGCGGTGGGCCGCGTCGATCGCACGCCACAGCCGCGCTGCGCTCGCGTTGGGCAAGCGTTCGCTCGGGGAAAGCGAGGATCTGGGGCTCGACGACGCGTTGGCGCACCTCAACGGGCGGCTGACCCTCGGCCTGTTGACCGAGGACGCGGCGGAGGGCGTCGCGGCGTTCTTCGGGAAACGCCCCGCCGTATGGACCCATCGCTGATCACCGCGATCCCGCCGGCGGCGTTGGACGTGGGCCCCTCGGGGCGCTAGGACAAAGCGGCTTTCAGAGGTGTTGGGTGGCGGGCTGGCGTCCAGATCGCGTGGCGGAGATGGTGCACCAAGAACTGGCGGTGCGTCTGCGTACCGAGGTCAAAGACCCGCTGCTCTCGCCGATCAGCATCACGCGTGTCGAGGTGAGCAAAGACCTCGGCCGCGCGTTGGTGTTCTTTCTTCCGCTCGGTGGCGGGGCGGTGAGCAAAGAGCTCCGTGAGGCCTTGGCCCGCGCCGGGCGGCAGCTCCGCGGCCCGATCGGCAAGGCGCTTCGACTGCGGATCGCGCCCGACATCGCCTTCCGTGAGGATCTCGACCACGAGCGCGCCGTCCGACTGACGCACTTGCTCGGCCAGATCGGTCAAGCAGCCCAGGCCACGCCCGCCGACGCCGCGTCGGACGACGTCGAGGCGCCGGACGACGTCGACGCATGAGGGAAGGGTTCCTCGTCATCGACAAACCTCCCGGGTTGACGAGCCATGACGTGTGCGGGCTCCTGCGCGCGTGCACGGGATCGTCGCGCGTCGGCCACACGGGAACGCTGGACCCCTTCGCATCGGGGGTGCTGCCCGTCGCGTTCGAGAAGGCGACGCGGGTGGTGCGGTACCTCGACGAGGCTGAGAAGCGCTACGACCTCGTCGTGCAGCTCGGTCGCCGGACCGACACGGGAGACTGGACGGGCGAGGTGGTGTCGACGGCGCCCGTCCCCTCGATGGACGTCGCGCGGATCGACGAGGTCCTCGACGGCTTCTTGGGCGATCGCATGCAGGTGCCGCCCACCTTCTCTGCCGTGAAGGTCGAGGGCAAGCCCCTGTACGCTTGGGCGCGCGAGGGCATCGTCCGAGAGGTGGAGGCACGGCCTGTGCGGATCGACGCCCTTGGCCGCGTCGGCGTGGGATGGGACGGCAACAGCCAACAGCTGACGTTGCGCCTCGTGTGTTCTCGCGGGACGTACGCGCGTGTGATCGCCGAGGAGGTGGGCGTCGCGTTGGGGACGGAGGCGCACCTTGTGGGCCTGCGTCGGCTTCAGAGCGGCCCGTTCACCCTCGGGGGGGCGGTCGACCTCGACACGGTCGCTCGGGACGTCACCGGACGGGACGACGTGGACTGGAAGACGGCTTTTCGTGCACCCGATCGGTCACAGCGCCTGCCATGGCGACCGCGAGACGTCGTCGCTGGCTTGTTGGAGCGAGGGTTGCGCCCGATGCGGGACGTGCTCGGGCACCTGCGCTGGCTCGAACTCGATGATGTGGCTTGGGGCAAGCTCCGAACCGGGCAACTGCCGCGCGTTCGGCCCGAAGGCGTCGCCGACGGCGACGTCTACCTGATGGGGCAAGGCGAGTCGGTGGCGGCCTTGGCGCGTTGGGACGGAGAGAAGCCGCGCGCGATCGTCGTCCTCATCGGGGTTGGTTGACCCGCACTTCGGCCCAGGCGCGCCACAACCCGGCGAGGCTCGCGTCGTGGACGACCACCCACGTCCCTCGCGCCTCCGGGTCGACGCGGCGCCACGCCTGCGCCGCGCCCCAAGCGACCCCGTCGGCGGTGTCGCGTGCGGTGGGCGTGGCCGCGTCGGGCGCCGCGAGCCAGACGTCCCAACGCGCGACGACGGGGATGGGTGCCGCGGGGGCGGCGGGCGGACAGGCCGCGCCTTGGGCGGCACGCTCAGGCAACGCCGCGGCCACGCACGGCCCCGTCGGGCAGGCGTCGTCGGCGCCGCAGTCACGGCGAGGCTCCGCGGCGCAGACACCGGCGGTCGTGGCACCCGTCAGCGCGGCGCAGCGCGATCCATCGTCGGGTTTCGGACCGGTACCCAGCGTGGACAGGCGGGTCGGGTGGGCCAGCGCCGCCTCGACCGCGTCAGCGGCGCGACGGCCGGCGACGACCGTCTCCCAAGACGGCACCCCGAGGCGGTCGAACCAAGCCGTGGCCACAGCCAGGGTGGACGACGCGTCGGGTGCGCCGACGACGGTGAGGAACGCCTCTGAGCGGGCTGCGGTCGCGGTGAGGACGTCGGCAGGCGGCGCTTCCCCGATGACGTGGTGCCAAGTCTGCGCGCTCAGGTCGCCGTCGATCCGCAACCACACGGCGCGACCCCGCCAGACGGCGCGCGCCCCGTGGCCCTCAGCCGGATCGCCGGTGGGGTGGAGGCACCCCTCGGAGGCGGCGCAAGCCACGACGCAGGCCGCTCCGCCGGGGACCGTACGCACCGCGTCGTGCGCGCAGACCGTCAGCGCGCTCGGAGGTGGCTCCGACGGCCTGGCAGAGAGCAGGAGGGCGGCGCTGGCGATGGCGCTTGCGCCCGCGAGCGCGATGACGACCTCGCGGCTCACTGCGAGAGGGCCTCCGCGACGTACCCAGCAAGGCCGGTCGCCAACGAGAGGCCGGCGTCGAAGGGAGACCAGGGTAGGCGGTTCATCCCCAAGATCAGGAGCAAAAGCGCCCAGTTGGCGTGCGGCTTGAACGACTCCCACGCAGGGCGCAGCGGGGCCGGGAGCGCCCAGTCCACGATGCGGCTTCCATCGAGCGGCGGGATCGGCAGCAGGTTGAACACCGCGAGGCTGACGTTGACGCTCATCAGCGTGGCGAGCAGCCGTGCCGTGTTCGTCCATTGTGCGGGCGCAAGCGTGACCTGCTCCGCGACGAGGACGCCGAATGCTGTCGCGAAGATCGCGGCGAGGACGATGTTCGACAGGGGCCCCGCGAGGGCGGTGATCGCCATCCCGAAGCGCATGTTGATGTCACGGCGGAACCGCGTCGGGTTGACGGGCACAGGCTTGGCCCATCCAAACGGGATTCCGAGCAACGGCAACAGCACCGTCCCGATCGGATCGATGTGCGCCGTGGGGTCGAGGGTGAGTCGCCCGCTGCGGCGCGCCGTGTCGTCGCCGAGCATCGCTGCGGCGCGCGCGTGGGCGTAC
>JBJONI010000031.1:0-3170 GCA_046051915.1 Pseudomonadota bacterium | reverse complement strand
TCCCTCGAGGCCAACTTCAACGAGGTCTCCTCCGCGATGGACGCCGCCATCTGATGGCGCTCCGGGGCCTCACAAGGGCCCCTCTTTCACGAAAAAGCGTCGCCTCTGCGACGCTTTTTTTGTTGCACCCCCTCCCCCCCTCTGAGCGGCGCACCAGGCGCGAGCACGGTAGCGAATGGCGGCTTTGCTCCTTGCACATGATCGCAAGGGCCAATTGGCAAAGACCGACCGGTTGGCAGCCGACTGGGATCGGTGAGGCGAAAAGACTTGTCTGTTCCTATCTTACCCGTCGACCGTTCGAACCTGTTCGACTAACAGGCGCGGCGGAGGGTGAGATGCGCACCATGCAACGGTTCTGGGTCGAGCAGAACGGAACCACGGCGGTCGAGTACGGCTTGTACGCCGGGCTGTTCATCGCAGCCTGGGTCGCCGCCTTGTCCCAGCTCGATTCGGGCTACGCGTCGACGTTCGGCGAGATCTCGACGATCCTCGACCTTCCCTAAGGTCGCGCTTCGGCGCCACAACGCAAGCCGACCCCATGCGCGCGCAGCCACGGATTTGCGTCGCGCACCCGGTCCCGAGATGACGAACACCGCTCGACGTCGCCACGATCCTGCGCCCGCTCGGCGTCCAACAGCGACGTGGCTGCTGCCAAGTCACACGCACAACGTCCGGCCTCGCACGCCTTGATGCAGCCAAACAGCAGACGGCGGGCCACCGGCTGTCCCGCCATCCGCCATGCCGCCACCGTCACCGCACCGCCGAGCGGGTCGTCGCCCCCCGACAGCGCCACGGACGCCAGCGACACCCAAGCCCAGTCGTGTTCCGGGGCCGCCTGCGTCCACGCTTGCGCCTCCGCACGGGCCGCGCCGAGCCGTCCGAGGGCGAGGAGGGCGTCGACATGGGTCGTGCTGTGCGCGAAGACGTCCGGCCGCAACCTCGCGGCTTGCTCCATCGCCAGGAGCGCCGTCTCGGGATCGCCTTCGCGAAGCATCCACCAGCCCAGACGCGCAGACCAATGCGCCGGGGCGTCCTCCAAGGCGTCGAGCCACCACAGCCCGACCGGAAGCCACCCCCAGGCCTCCTCCCAGATGGCTGTGCTGGTCGGAACCTCGTGCGGCCAACGACGGAAGGCATCCGCCGCCGCAACGGCGGCCGCGAACGGATCGCCCCCGTCGGCACGGCGTCGCGCCGCGATCCACCACAGCCGGAGGTCCTGCGGATCCAGCGCCATCGCCCTCGCCAGCCAAGCGTCCGCCTCCGGCGGGGGCGGTTGCTCCGCCGCCGACAACGCCGCGACGCCCCTCGCCACCTTGCCTGAAGCCGGGGCGCGCGCTGCCGCCACCTGCAACGCCGCGAGGCGCGACGCGCCCGTCCGGCGTTCGGCGCGCGCCAGCCAAACGTAGGCGGTGTCCTCGCCCCAAGGCGAGGCCCTCAGCACCACCTCCGCCACGGCCCCGTCGGGGGCGCGCACGGCCTCCGCGACGCTCGCGGCTCGGAGCGCGAGCAACGACGCGGCACACGCGAGCGCCACCCCGCCGACGGCCCACGTCCGCGGGACCCGCAAGGCGAGGCGCTCCCCGTCCACATGCTCGAGCCACGACACCACGAGCGCCGCCAGCACGAACACCACGGCCGGGATGTGCAACGGAAAGTCGACCGCCGCGGCGACGACGAGCCCGAAGGCCGACAGCGTCGCGGTTGCGTCCTTGTCGGCCCCCGGACGGGGCCACACAGCGCGAAGCGCGTAGAACGCGCACACCAGGCCCCACAGCCCAGTCTCCGACAGCCACTCCAGAGCGTCGCTGTGGGCGTGCGCAAAGGTCAAGAACCCTGGGACCGTCCGCCAAGGAGGGTAGGCATCGCCGTAGCCTCCGAGCCCGACACCGAACCATGGGAACGCGCGCCAAAGGGAGACCGTATCGGTCCACTGCGTGAGGCGCGGAGCCACCGACAGCTCCCACCAACGCGGGGTCGTCGCCGAGACCACAGCGCCCAAGCCCGCAGCGACAAGCACCGAGACCGACAACGCACCCCAACGTCGCGCCCGTGATTGCTGTCGAAGGGCCGCGGCGAGCCCCATCGCGACCAGCGCCACGGCGACGCCCATCGATCGAGCGATCCAAGGGAAGGCCACGATCCCCATGAGGGTGAGCCCTGCGACGAGACGCCAGCGACCCACGGATCGTGCCCGGACGTCGGCGACGTACGGCGCCGTCACCACGAGCAACGCACCCGTGTGGTTGGGGTTGATCAACGGCGGGAAGAAGGCACGGTCCACGTCCCGAACCGGGATCACGCCCATCCAAGAGGTCCAACCCAGTGCCGCGTGAAGAAAGGACACCGCCACGATGACCGCCGCCCCGAACGTCACGCCGCGGGCCAAACGATCCGGGGCGAGACCGCGCATCGCGCCAGCGAGCGCCACCCCGGCGACACCGAAGACGCCCACGTCCACGAGGGCCGCAACGGTGGCATCGGACGCGACCGCCAGACCGGCGAAGCCCTCCGGTGGTGCGAACGCCGCGAGGCCTGGCGCGATCGCCGACGCGGCCCCCACCGGGAGCCACAGCAGCCCAGGCGCGCCGGCGAGGAGCAGCCATCCCATGCCGCGAAGCCAAGCGCGCACGCCCTCGTCGGGCTCGCCTGTGGGCAGCGCGAGGACGCCCACCGCCCAACCCCAGGCGACGACGGCACGTTCCCAAGGAGCCACAGCACCGGTGAGGAGCAGGGCGAGAACGAGCGTCGCGACCACGACGAGGCGTTGCATGCGCACCCTCCGACGTCCGACATACCTCCGCGGCTTGGCGCGCGCGTCAACCGCCCGCGAACAGGGTGATGTGCGTGGCCGCATCCATCCCCAGCGCCAATGCCTGCTCCCAGTCGGGATGCCGGTACAGGACGAAGCCATCGCTCACCAGCGTCTGCTTCCAGTCCCGCCGATGTTGGCCGGGACGAAGCAGCTCGTCCGCCACCAGCCACCGGCCGGCGCGCTGCTTGAAGCCCTCAAGACCTTGAATCGCCGTGATTCGGCCCTCGCCCTTCGCCCGCTTGAACACGATGCCGACGTTGTACTTGCGCGTCGTCGGAGCCTCGAACGACTTCCAGCAAATGGCACGGGCCGTCTCGCGGTACAGGTCGATGTCGCACGTGTAGTTCATCTGATCGAC
>JBJONI010000030.1:0-3414 GCA_046051915.1 Pseudomonadota bacterium | reverse complement strand
GACCCTGTGTTCGTCCATGTCGACCCCCTGCCGACCACGTCCGCTTGGCGCTATTCGCCAGCCGTCGCGTTCGGGCCGTTGTCGATCCTCAACCCGATGGGGGCTGCGTTCGGCGACATTGACGGCGACGGCATCCTTGAGCTCGCCGTCGCCACCACGTTCTCTTCGCTGCATTGGTTCGCGCCGTCCGTGGGGATGTGGGGCGAGCGCACCGACACGGCGGGGTACGTCCTGCCGCCGCGGTCCGGGCCGTCGTTCGTCGACCGCGTCAAGCCATGGAGCGTGTGGATCGGCGACCTGGAGCTTGACGGGGATGACGACGTCCTCGCCATCGGCGGCCTCGACCCCGCCGATATCCGTGCGGGGCTCGGAGCGATCGACCGTGCGGTCGTATGGCGGACGCGCGCCTCCGGCCTGCCCGACGAGGTGGCTGCGGGTTGGGACCTCGGTGGCGCGCGTTCGGGGCGCTCCTTGACCGTTGGGGACCTCGATCGCGACGGCGCGCCGGACCTGATCCTCGGTGGCTTCGGGGAGGTGCCTCGGATCCTGCGGCACGCCAACGCGGGTCCACGCCCGGCGTTGTCGGTGCGTTGGGTCGGCCCCGAAGGCAACGCGGACGCCCTTGGGACGATCGTTCGGGTCGAGGACGATGGGACGATCGGGCCCGCGCGATCGGTCGGAGGCTTGCATGCTTCCGGTCCGGCGAGCCCGGCGCTGACCTTCGGCACGACGGGGCCGGACGGCATCGCCGACGCCTTGTGGGTGACCACCCCGGAAGGCTGGACGTGGCGGTGGGCGGGTGTCGCCGCCGGACACCATGTCCAAGCGGTGCCGCAGATGCTGTCGGTGACGCCGTCTTCGCGGCGCGCGTCGGCCGACGGGGTTTCGGCCGTGGTCGTCGACGTGACACCGCGCGCGCTCGATGGGGCCGCGCGTCCAGGGGTCGTCACCGTCGTCGCGAGCCATGGCGTCGCCGACGTGGGGCTCCCGCGGTTGGTGGGCGACGCGTGGCGCGTCGAGGTGACCTCGACCACGCCCGGCAGCGTCCGTCTGCTCGTCAGCGTGGACGGGACACCGCTGGCGGTCGCCCCTCGTCTTTGGTTCGACGCGCCGTAGCGCCGCTCACTTCGCCGCGGACGGCATCGGGTGGGCGGCGCGAATGGCGGACAGCGTCTCGGCGACGCGCATCGCCGTCTCCAACAGCTCCGCATCGGTGTGGGTGCTGCTGAGGAAGAAGCGCAGGCGCGCAGCATCGTCGGGGACGGCCGGGTAGACGATCGGCTGTACGTTGATCCCCTGCTCACGCAGCGAAGCCGAGAGCAGCATCGCGTGGACCGAGTTGCCGGTGATCACGGGCACGACGCCCGTACCGCCTCGCGCGGGTCCGGTGTCGAGCCCGCGCTCGGCGCACGCCGCTTGAAACAAACTCGCGTTGTCCTGCAAGCGACGGACGCGCCACGGCTCAGCGAGCATCTTCTTCAAGCTCGCCAAGGCCGCCACCCCGTTCGCGGCCGTCAGCCCGGCCGAGTAGACGAACCCGGGTGCGGTGTAGCGGAGCAGTTGGATCAGCGGCTTGCTGCCTGCGATCCAGCCGCCGCAGCTCGAGAGGCTCTTGCTGATCGTGCCCATCCAGATGTCGACCTCGCGCCCATCGATGCCGTGGTGCTCGGCCACGCCGCGCCCCGTCGCGCCGACCACGCCGAACGAGTGCGCCTCGTCCACCATCAGCAGCGCCCGGTGCTTCTTCTTCAGCGCGACGTACGCCGGCAGGTCGCAGATGTCGCCGTCCATCGAGTACACGCCCTCGACGACGATCAGGCAGCGTCGGTAGTGCTTTCGCAGGTCGCTGAGCTGCTTGTCGAGGTGCGCCGTGTCCTCGTGACGGAACATCCGGCGCTGTGCACCTGACAGCTTGATGCCTTGGAACGCCGAGTCATGGATGTACTCGTCGTGGAGGATCAAGTCTTCGGGCCCGAACAAGTGGCCGATCGTGGTGACGTTCGTGGCGTGACCCGACGTGTAGAGGATCGCATCGTCCGCGCCTTGGACGCGCGCGAGCAACGCCTCCAGTTCGCCGTGGAACGGGCGCTCACCGGAGGCCACGCGGCTGGCGCTGACCGAGGTGCCGTACCGCTCGATCGCGGCGTGGGTCGCGGCGAGGACGTCGGGATCCCCGGACAGGCCGATGTAGTTGTAGGAGCTGAAGTTGATCAGACGACGGCCGGCAACCACGGTCGTGTTGCGCGCGACGCCTTCGTGGACGTGGAAGTAGGGGTTCGGGATCCCGGCCGCCGCGACCTCGGTGATCCGGTTTTGGATCGCTTGGACCTCGGGCCACAGCGTCACATCGTACGTTTCCGGCGCGATCGTTTCGGTGGTCTCCGCCGCCGTCGCGTCGGTCTCGGTCGCACCGCCTTCGGCCGCTTGACGCAGCTCTGCGGTCACACCGGTCGCATGGACCAGCACGGCGCCGGCCTCCGAGCGCAGCGTCAAATCGGCGCGGAATCGGTTCCCATCGGGCGGGCCGAAACGCGCATCGACGTACAGCGTCCCCGCCGGCGGCAGGGTCCCGAACACGTCGATGCGATCGATGCCGACGGGGGTACCGGCCCGATGGTACCGGGTCCAGGCCACGCTGGCGGCGAGCTGCATCGCGCTGTCGAGCGCGAGGGGATCGATGGCGAACGCGGTGCGGTCGGTGCCCGGCGTCCATGCCGTGGGGTGGGTCCCGTGGACGCGACCCCGGATGAAGTCGCTGCCCACCGCGTCGAAGGCCGAGATGCCTGCGAGGAGCGGACCGTGGAACGTGGCCTCGGCGTAGAAGCGGTCGCGGTCGATCGGGGACGGATCCCCACCGACCGACGCCGACGGCACGGATGCGGCGTCGACCGTCGTGGGTGCGATGCGTGCCTGGTACGCGAGCGCTCGCTGGGGGCCTTGGCGGATCGTGGCCCGGCTTCCCTTGACCTCCACCTGCAGCGTCACCGGTCCCCGGACGGCGATCCCTTGGTACAACGTCAGGTCTGTCAGACTGTAGGGCGCGGCTGGCGCGGCTGCCTGCGCGATCAGGTCCGCGGCGCCCGCGAGCGGGAACACGGGGACCCCTTGGACGGCGTGGTCGAGCAGGAACGGGTCCGTTGTGGTGTCGAGGGTGCGGTCGAACCGGACGTGGCGGAGGTCGGGGGGCGCAGCCCGCGCGAGGGTGCGCACACCGGAGACGCCGATGGCGTCTGCCAAAGCACCCAAGCCGGCCTCATCACCGACGAAATCAACGCCCTCTGCGCGCATCGCTGCCTGAACCGGCGCGGGGATCGACTTGGCCATCTCCGAGCTCGTCCACGGCCCAAACTCGACGACCGAACCTCGTACGCCCACGGGGAGGTGTCCGATCAGCGCGGCGGCGCCTGCGTTCGC
>JBJONI010000029.1:0-6732 GCA_046051915.1 Pseudomonadota bacterium | reverse complement strand
CCGGCGACCAGCTGCGGCCCGGAGAGTTGGTCATCACCGAAGTGATGATCGACGGGACGGATTGCGGCGTCAACGACCGCATGGCCTACATCGAGGTCCTCAACACCTCCGCGAACGCGTTGGCGTTGGAACTGCTTCGCGTCCGCGTCGACGGCGCGGATGAGTTGGTGGATTACATCGGCAACGACGACCCCGTCGATCCCGGCGAGTACGCCGTGCTTTGGCGCAAGGCGACGGCCGGACCGTGCTACGCTGCCCCCGACCGCGAGTACGAGTACCCGCGTCTTGTGTTGGGCGCGAAGCTCATTGAGCTCGTGGCCCAGCCGCTCGGCGGTCAAGCCGTGGTGGTCGATGCCGTCGACTTCCGGAGCGGGTTCACGATCCCGGCGGGCGCCAGCTTGGCGCTCGATCCGGTGGTGGTCCCGTCGTCGGCAGCGAACGACGGCGCGAGCGCTTGGTGTGTTTCGGGCACGCGGATCCCAGGCGCGAGCTTCGACCGCGGTTCGCCCGGGTCCGCGAATGACTGTGACGCTGCGACCTCGGACACCGGCGATGGCGGCAACGACACCTCCTCGTGTGCACCGCGCGACCCGTCCGACGGCCTGACCTTCGAAGAGCTGCGGCCCGGCGATCTGATGATCGTCGAGGCGATGACGAGCCCGCTGGTCGGGTCCGAGACGCGCGCCGATTACCTCGAAGTGGTCAACACGACGCCGTACACCATCTTCCCGGCCGGCCTCACGCTGAGCATCGGGGGTTCGGCCTCGACGATTGAGCTCGAGGGTTCTGCGGCGTCGATGGCACCTGGTGGACGCGCGCTCATGCGCCGCAAGTCGAGCTTCCCGTCGTACTACGCGGCCTCGTACCAGTTCCGATGGAACCCTGGCACGGATCTGTCTGCGACGAACCTTGTGATCGCGAACACGTGCACGACCGTCGATCAGGTCGACCTCGGCAGCTTCGGCTCGATCGTGGCCGGCGCTTCGATTCAGCTCGATCCCGACGTGCCGCTGTTGCGCGAGGACAGCAACGATAGCGCGGTGGACTGGTGCGTCGGCGTCAGCCCGATCGGGAGCACGGTCGACTTCGGAACGCCCAACGAAGCCAACGTCTGTACGCTCGGCGGCGGTCCAGGCCCTGGTCCCGGCGGGCCCGGTGGCGGTCCTGGTGGCGGGTCGGACTCCGGAGACTGCCGTGCGCTGCAGGACCCGAGCGACGGCTTGCAGGCCGACGAGCTGTGTGACGGCGATCTCGTGATGACGGAGTTCCTGATTGATCGGGGCAATCCCGCGATCTGCACGTCCACCACGAAGATCCAGTACCTCGAGGTGTTCAACACCACGAATTACCCCGTGGAGCCGGACGGCCTGTTGCTCCGTGTCGGCACCTTCACGCCGAAGGCGCTGACCCCGCGTTCCGGTACGGCAGGCGTGATCGCGCCGCGCTCGCGCGCTGTCATCGCGCGCAAGCAGCTGTCGGGCTGGTGTGGCTCGTTGCTCCCCGACTTTACCTACGACTCGATCGAGCTCGTCGCCGGCGCGATCCAGTTGGAGGCGGGGGTCGAGGTGGTGGATGCGATCAACGTCGCGTCTTGGTTCATCCCCAGCGGGGCGGCGTTGGGCGTTCGGCCAGAGGTCGCCCTCGCCGGGTCCCTCGACAACGACTTCGAATCGTCGTGGTGCGAGGCGGGCGACGTGCTCGCTGGAACCATCGGGCGCGGCTCCCCGGGCGGCGCGAACACCTGCCGGTTCGACGGCGGGGGTTCGGGTGGTGACTCGGGCGATACCGACCAGACACCGGCGGTGCCCGGCTCGCTCCTTGCGGCGGGTGATCTGATCGTCGTCGAGGTGATGGAAGACCCCAACTGCGACGGCGGCGCGGCCGAGTTCTTCGAGATCCTGAACCGCACCGACGTACCCGTTGATCTGTCGGGGATCTCGTTCACCGTCATCGACGGCACTGGGCGCACGTACACCCAGGCGGCGCCGGCAGGCGTGATCGTCGCGTCCGGCGAGGTGGCGGTGGTGGGCCGAAAGGACTCGCCGCAGTGCTTCCAAGCCGACCTGACGTTCACGACGATGCGCCTCGACGACACGCGCGGCAACACGATCGAGGTCTGGAACGAGGGCAACCCCTCCGGGCGGCTGTTGGTCGATCGCCTCAACACGAATCCGGCGTCGTTCGTCCCGGCGACGGCGCGCGCAGAGGGCTTCAGCCTGCAATTTGGCGTGAACTACGACGCCTACGCCGTCTCGAACGATTCGCCCGCGTTCTGGTGCAAGGCCGAGGACATCTCGGGCAACGCGTACACCGACATCCACGGCACCGACCATGCGACGCCGGGACAGGCCAACGGCCCTTGCCTTGCGATCGATGACGACACCGCGTCAGACACCGGGTTTGGTGGCGCCGGTGGGCCGGGTGGCGGTGGCATCGGCGACGACACGTTCACGATCGTGGTCGCCGACAAGACGCTCGACGAGCTTGATCCGGGCTCGCTCGTCATCACCGAGGTGCTGGTCTCGCCCTTGGGGTGTGGTGAGCAGGCGGAGGGCGAGTACTTCGAGGTCTACAACGCGACGGCCTTCAGCATCGACCTGTTCGGCCTGCAGGTGATCGACGAGGATTCGTTCTCGGAGGTCCAGCAGTCCCGGGTCATCCGGCCTGGCCGGTACGTGGTGCTTCAGAACGTCTCGGCGGGCTTTGATCGCTGCTTGGACTTCGGGCCCCGGTCGCCGACGTACTTCAACGATCCGTTTGACGACGAGGGCGACGAGGTCGTGATCCGCGACCCGGCGGGCCGTATCCTGGACCGGGCTCCGTTGTACGGCCTGCCGCGCGTCGTCGGTTCTGCTTGGCAGCTCAACCCGGCCGTCGGCATGACGAGCACGGCGAACGACGACATCGCGTCGTGGTGCCTCGCCGACGCGACCATCGCGGGAGGGACCGGCAACCGGGGTACGCCCAAGACGGCCAACGTCTGTCGGGTGGAGGCGCCACCGCCTGACCCCACGGATCCCGCCGTGTACGTGGACGAGCTTCGGGCGGGCGACCTTTTGATCACCGAGATTCAGGTCAACCCGAGCGTTTGTACCGATGACCGCGGTGAGTTCTTCGAGGTGTTCAACACCTTGGGCTCCCCCGTCAACCTCCGCGGGCTGCGCATCCAGAACGCGGCCGGGAGTGCGGCGTCCTACACGATCCCCACGGACATCGTGATTCCGCCGCGTCAGCTTGTGGTGTTCGGGCGTCCGGGCGTCGTCGGCTGCTACGGGTTCACGCCGGGCGTGACGTACAACGGGGCGTTGTTCAACAACGCCGGTGACCTCGTCGAGCTTCGGGCAGGGACGAACTACAACCTCGTGATCGACCGCGTCGACTTCCGTGGTTGGAACACCTACCTCGGGCGCACGTTGAGCCTCGACCCTGGGCCGTCGCGGTACAACACGGTCGCCAACAACCTTCCCGGGAATTGGTGCGCCGGAGAGGCGTTCCTGGAGCCGTCGGGCCGCGATCGCGGGACGCCGCGCGCGGGCAACCCGACGTGCTACCAGTTCCTCCCGCCGACGCCGGTCGACACCGACAGCCCCGTGCCGCCGGATACGGACGACACGCCGATCGTGATCGTCGGCCCGGATACCGGTCTTCCGGTCGACTCGGGTCCGTGGGACACCAACGTGCCCCCGACCCCGTCGTCGTCGCTGAACCCGGGGGACCTGGTGATCACCGAGGTCATGGCGAACCCGCTGGAGTGCGGCCGCATCGCGACGGGCGCGGAATACGTCGAGGTCTACAACAACACCGACGCACCCGTGGACCTTCAAGGCCTGACGTTGGCCTCGTCGTTCTACAGCTACACGTTCCCGAGTTCCGTCGTCATCGGCCCGCGCCGCTTGGCTGTCGGTCGTCACGCCACGTCGAGCCCATGCCACGGGTTCACCCCCGACTTCACGTGGACGAGCGTCGTCTTCTCGGACCTGAACGAGGTCGTGACGCTTCGTGTCGGCAGCACGGTCATCGACTCGGTGGACCTCGCGTTCGCGAACGGCTCCGGCGGTTGGGCTTGGAACCTCTCGACCCACGCACACGACGCGGCGGCGAACGACACCGCGACGTCGTGGTGCCCGTCGATCCCGTTGATCCCTGGGGCCTCCGTGGACCGGGGTACGCCCGGGACGGTCAACACGCGCTGTGCCGAGACCGCGACCGGGCCGTTCGATACGCCCCTGACAGGCGAGACGGGGGACACGGACTCCGGCAATTTCGCCGACGTCCCGGTCGGCGTCCCGCTCAGCACGCTGCAAACCGGTGATCTGATCCTCACCGAGCTCCACGTCGACCCGCGTGATTGCACCGACGTCACCGGCGAGTACGTCGAGATCTACAACCGCACCGGTCAGTTGGTGAACCTCGACGGGCTCGTGTTGCGGAGCGTGTCGACGTCGTACACGTTCGACCGCCCAGACGGACGCTTTGAGATCGGTGCGGGTGAGCACCTCGTGCTGCGTCGGTCGGCGCGGACGCCTTGCTACGACTTGCCGGACGCGGAGACGTACGGTTCGGTCGTCCTTGGTGGCTCGGAGTGGTTGGTCGCGATCACGTCGGCCACGCGCGTGTTCGATGCGGTCAACCTCACGGGCTGGGAGATCCCTCCGGGTCGCGCGATGATGCTCGATCCCCTGAAGTACGGAGAGGCGGTGCCCCCCGGCTTTAACGACTTCCCGGACCTCATCCCCTACATCCGCACCTACGTCCACGACGACCCCAACGACTGGTGTCCGGCGTACTTCAAGATTCCAGGGGCTTCGGGCGACCGAGGCAACCCGGGCGTCGTGAGCCCGCCTTGTCTCGCGGATGGAGCGCCCGTGCCGTACCCACCGGGCTACATCGCGGACATCGCGGAGCTCGATGGCGGTGAGTTGGTCATCACCGAGCTGATGGTTGCCGGGCGCGACTGCCCGGATCCGGGCGGTGAGTGGATCGAGATCACGAACGTGGCGTCGATTCCGATCGCGCTCGATGGCCTCCGCCTCTCGGCCAACGGCGCCGAGGTCCTGATCGAGACGTCGGCGGTGATCTTCCCGGGTGACACGTTCGTCGGTGCCAAATCGACGATCGCGACCTGCCAGCCACGAATCGACGTCGACTTCACCTACAACCTCGTGTCGTTCCCGAACGCTGGGGACGTGGTCCAGCTCCGCAACGCACACAGCGTGATCGATGCGTTCGACTACCGAGGCCGCACGGTCTACGGCGGCCGCGCGTTGAGCCTGGATCCCGGCGCCTGGACGGCGACCGCGAACGACGACCTGACGCAGTGGTGCGATGCGTCGGAGACGATCCCCGGTGCGCGGAACGACAAGGGGACGCCTGGGTCGGTGAACTTCACGTGCGCCGGTGGGTCGGGTTCGCTCGATGTCCGCGCGATCGAGGAGGTCTCCCCTGGCGATCTGGTCGTCACCGAGATGGGTGTCGGCGCCTGTGGTTCGGCCGATCAATTCATCGAGGTGTACAACGCCTCGTCGGCCGCGATCGATCTGCGTCGCCTGCGGATCACCTCGGGACTGGACCGCGGCCTCGTCGCCGACATCACGACGTCGGCGATCGTCGAGCCGCAGGGCTACGCCATCCTGCGCTCTTCGGGGACCTACCGCTGCATGTCGATCAACGAGGATGCCCGTTGGACGTTTGGCGTGTCGTTCCCGTTCCCTGGGGAGATCCGCCTGCGCGCCGGGACGGTTGATATCGACGTGATCACCCTAGGAACGCTCGGGCCGCTCCCCGTGGGCGAGTCGCTGCAGCTCGTTCCGGGCGTCTTCGATGCGACGGCCAACGACGATGTGGCCAACTGGTGCCAGGCCCAAAACGTGTTCGGGGACGATCCGAGCAAGGGCACGCCAGGCGAGGCGAACAACTGCGCGCTGGTCGTCGACACCGGCTTCGACACCGGCAGCCTCGCGCCGACGCCGAGCTCGGTGATTCGCTCCTACTCGATTTGGGAGATCACCAACTACGCGCCTGGTGTGACCCTGCAAGGCGACTTGTTCCGGGTCGAAGGGGAGATCCCGTACGGACAGCCGGTCGAGAACGCGATCAGCGGGACGTGCGCGAAGCAGTGGGCCGTGCAGGCTGTCCCGCCGCTTCTCACCAACCCGGCGACGTGCGTCGGGTGCGCGTTCGCGTTCGAGGTCAGCCGGACGGGCGGCTTCGACGTGCTCCCGTTCCTGTTCGGCGGCACCTCGGCGTGCTCCAGCGCCTTCAACGCCGTGGGGGGCACCGGAGCGACGCTGCCGAACGTACGCATCGCCTATTCGCCGGTGGACCAAGTCGTCTTGTGGCAGAGCAACGGCCAATGGGTGCCGTACAGCTACGACATCACCTCGTTCGGCCCGTCGTCGCTCGTCTTCGAGCGTGATGCGGTGCCGCCGGTCTACGTCTACTGAGCGGGGTCACGGGGGATGTCGCGCGAGGTGCGTCATCCCCCCGGCGACGTTGGTGCAGCCGATCTCGGCGTCGAGGTTGACATCGCGCGTGGGTGTGGCAAAATCGCCCACCCGAACACGGGCGACGCGCGGTCGAAGGTGCTGCCGTCCCCTAGGTCGTCGCGCGAGCGACGAGGAGCCTCACGATGTCCTTCATCGATACCCGCAAGCGTGTCTCCGAGCGGCTCAACGCCGAGGAAGAGAAGGAGCTGGCGCGGCGCATTCGCTCGGCGGAGAACCGCGCGCGTGA
>JBJONI010000028.1:0-18514 GCA_046051915.1 Pseudomonadota bacterium | reverse complement strand
CGTCTACTTGACCGAGATCGAGGCCGGCAAAACCCGAACGACGGGTCCGGTGCCGCTGCTCGCCGTTTCGGTCGGTCTGCGGGTGGGTGCAGCCGACGACGGTCTGGAGGTCAAGCCGATTCTCGGCGGCCGCGCGTTTGGCTGGCCCGAGGTCGAGCCGCGTCTGCGCGACGTCGGCGACGGGCCTGCCGGCCTCATCGAGCGGGACGGGGTGTGGTGGCTCGACGTCGATGGCGACGGTCTCGAGGTCTTGCGCGCGCTGGGCGCCGTGGAGGGTCGGTTCCCAGGCCGCTGGACGGAGGAGCTCGTCACGCGGCTCCCCGAGATCGGTCGCCACATCGAGATCGTGTTGGACGAAGCGGTTCAGGTCGACGACCTGGAGCCCGATCTTCGCCTGCACCTGCAGCTCGAGCAGGTGGGTACCGTGCTCCAGGCGGTCGCCGAGTCGGTGCCCGTCCCCGGCGGACCGGCGCACCCGCCCGGCGAGGGTGCGGCCGCCATCTACGTCCAGGTGGATGGGCGGGTGGTGCGGGCGCGGCGGGATCTCGCCGCGGAGGCCGAGCTGTGGCGACGCGTCGTGCGGGCGGCAGGCACGGAACCGACGGCGGGTGGTGTTCTGCAGGTCGAGGGCACCTCGCGGGCCCTGCCGTGGTTGTCGTCGTTGCGAGGGATGGAGGGGCTGGCGGTGCGCTGGGTCGGGCGCCCGATGCGGGTGCGGCGCGTCGGGTTGGGCGGCCTCTCCGTCGGGGTGCGGGCGCAGCGCGGGGCGCTCGATCTGTTCGGGGGTCTCGGCGAAGGCGACGACCGCGTCGGGCTGGGCTCGGTGCTCGATGCCGTGCGGCGCGGCGAGTCCTACGTCCCGTTGGGGGACGGCTCGTGGGTCGAGCTGGAAGCTGCGGTTGTCGAGGCGCTGTCGCCGCTCGCCCGGGTGCTGGAGGGAGACGACGAGGCGCTGGCGCTGCATCCCGTCCATGCGCCGCTCGTCGAGGAGCTACGTCGCACCGGCATCTCGTTCGACGCGCCAGAGGCTTGGTTCGAGCTTTTGCATCGCCTGGAGTCCGCGGCGGTCCTTGATCCGGACGTGCCCGAGGCCCTCGGTGGCACCCTTCGTCCCTACCAACGCGAGGGCTTCGCGTGGCTCACCCGGCTCACCGCGTGGGGCGCCGGCGCGGTGCTCGCCGACGACATGGGCCTCGGCAAGACGATCCAGGCGATCACCTGGCTGCTCCGTCACGCCGACGAGGGGCCCACGCTCGTGGTCGCGCCGACGAGCGTGGTGTCGAACTGGCAGGCCGAACTCGCGAAGTTCGCGCCCATCTTGCGCGTGGTCGTCTACCACGGCCCCGATCGCGCCGGCCTGCTTCGCGACCTCGGGCCGCGTGTGGTCGTGCTCACCAGCTACGCGATCGTCGCCCGCGACGGAGACCGCCTCGCGCTCGCCGGCTGGGGTCAATTGGTCCTCGATGAGGCCCAGGCCATCAAAAACGCGGACACGGCGCGCGCGCGGGCGGTGAGCCGCATCCCGGCGCCGCGTCGCGTCGCCCTGACGGGCACCCCGCTCGAGAACCACACAGGCGAGCTCTGGGCCGTGCTCGGCGCCGTCGCGCCCGGTCTGCTGGGCAGTTGGTCGAGGTTCCGCGAGCGCTTCGCGGTGCCCATCGAACGCAACCGCGACCCGCGGGCGCGTGATGCGCTGGCGCGCGTGATTCGCCCGTTCGTCCTCCGCCGCCTCAAGCGTGAGGTGGAGCAGGATCTCCCTGAGAAGATCGAGGTCAACGTCGCGATTGGGCTCAGCCCCGGTGAGCGCTTGTTCTACCGCGGCCTCCGCGACGCCGCGTTGGCCAGCCTCGCCGCCCGCAAGGGCGGGGGAAGCGGTCACCTGCATGTGCTCGCCGCGATCACCCGGCTGCGTCGGGCGGCCTGCGACCCCCGACTCGTCGACCCGGACGTGCCGCTGGTCTCCAGCAAGCTCACCCGTCTGCGCGAGATGGTCGCCACGTTGCGCGAGAGTGGGCACCGTGTGCTCGTCTTCTCGCAGTTCGTCGGGTTGCTCTCGGCGGCTCGGGCGGTGCTCGAACCGGACGGGGTGCGGTGTGCTTGGCTGGACGGTCGGACCCCGGCCGCCGCGCGCGCCGAAGCGGTCGCGAGTTTTCAGGCCGGCGCGCACGACGTCTTCCTGATCAGCCTCAAGGCAGGCGGTACCGGGTTGAACCTCACGGCCGCGGACGTGGTGATCCACCTCGATCCTTGGTGGAACCCGGCCGTGGAGGATCAAGCCACCGACCGCGCCCACCGCATCGGGCAACAACGCGCGGTGACGGTCTACCGGCTCGTCGCGGAAGGGACGATCGAGGCCGCGATTCTGAGCTTGCACGCCGCGAAACGCTCGCTCGTCGCGGACGTCCTCGAAGGGACGTCGGCCGCCGGCAGCCTGCAGACCGAGGACCTCCTCGCGCTGCTCCGGGATGCCTCGTCGCCGGTGCTCGATGAGGAGGAAGACGAGGAGGCGCCGGCGAACGGGTCGCTCGAAGCCCTCAGCGCGCGCCTCGCGACGCTGGTCGCGGGCGGCTTCGAGGACGACGGGAGTCTGGAGACCTGACCGCTGGCGTCAGCGGTCAGGCCGGTCAGGCCGGGCAGACGGTGTCGCCCGGCGCGCGCCTCAGGGGCAGGTCGGTTGGATGCATGCGCCTTCGCAGAACTGCTCGACGACGCCGGTGCGAAGGAAGGCGTTGAGCTGGTCCTGGGCGGCAGGTTCGCGGCGGGGGCACTCGTGGGTGTCGGGGCCGTCAGGCGGCAGGCCGACGAGCGGCTCGTCCGGGACGTCGAGGTACTTCCATTCGACGAGCGCGGGTCCAGAGAACGGCGCTTGGGCTTCCTCGATGCCCCAGATCGGTCGCGTCTGCGGCGCGACCGTCGACGCACCGTACGCACGCGCTTGGTAGTGCGCGCCGAGCGTGGTGACCTGCGCGTCTCCGATCGCGACCTGCATCAGCACGTCCTTCGGGGTCTCGGTGTCCCGGGTCATGTCCCACATCCAGCCCCCGGGCTCGACGGGGTCCCACACCTGTTGGGTCAGGCCATTCACGAACAGGCTGATGTCGCGGAAGTCGAGGAACTTCTCCTTGAAGATGCGGAAGAAGTCCTCGAAATCGTGGCTCCGCGTCAGAAGCAGGCTGTACGGCCCCCCGTTCACGCCGAGCACGCCGCGGGTGATGTCCGGGCTCCAGGCGAGGTAGGCGGCGCCGAGAATGCCGCCTTGGGAGTTGCCGTAGTAGTACTTTTGCGACGGGTCCACGACCGCCACCCCGTCGAAGGCGAGCGCGGGGTCGGACGCCATCGGACCGGTCACCGCACGCATCCCGAGCATGAACTCCACCATCCCCTGATGGGAACCTTCGGGGATGAACGCAAAGTCGGAGGGATCGAGGGCGATCATCAGCGCGATGCCGGGCGAGTCGGCGGCCTTGAAGCCCGTCCAACCCGACGCGTACAGGATGTAGCCATACCGGTCCGCGACCTCAGCGAGGTAGCCGCTGTTGACCTCGTCCCAGCTCCCGAGCAGTCCGTGGCCGTACTGCAGGACCGGCGCCGACCCTGCGACGGGCCCGGTGCCGTCCGCGCCGCGCGCGACGGAGCACGGCACGCGCATGGTGAACGGGACTTGCTTGGTCCCCATCACCTTGGGGTGACCCGCCTCGTCGCGAGCCAAGTACGTGCTCGGCGCGTCGCGCTCCGTGTAGTACGGCATCGTGATGCGGCCCTCGATCTGGCGCGCGATGTGCTCGCCGGGCTCGTTGCAGTCGCGAACTTCGACGAGCTCCAGCTCGTAGGCGAGACCGTTGGCGTCGGCCCAGGCGATCGCGTCCTGCTTCATCCAGTCCATGTCGCCGAGCACGCTGTCGCGCGTCGCGGTGCTCACCGACCAAGCCATTTGAAGCGAGGCGCGAGGAAATCCCGCGGCTTCAAGACGGGGGAACACGACCTCGTCGTAGTGGGCGCGTTGGCGCTCGATGTCGGGGTCATCGGTGGGCGTGCCGTCGCGCAGGGCTGCGAACCCGGGGCTGGCAGGGACGAGCGCGCCGCTGCCATCGACCACACCACGGATGCCGGTGACGTAGGTCGTTCCCCACTCATAGGGCTGCGCGGGACGGAGCATCAGGACGCGCTGGTCGTCTCCCGGTGCGGGCTCCGGGCTCGTGACGTCGAGCTCCGCCCAGTGAGGGTGCCGCGTGCCGTCGGGGCCGACGATCACGGTCTTGGCGTCGGTCGAGGTGTAGGAACCGATATCGTCCACGGGGATCAGCCCGGTGACGCTCGCGCCGGGCAGGTGCGTCATCAGGACAGAGTTGATGCTCCATCCGTCGTGCCGGTTCCAGCCGTCGGGGCGGACTTGGACGCCGTCGCGGTTCATCGGCAGGGTCGCGGGACCGAAGGCCACCCGCTTGCCGGTGGTCGTGCTCGCGTCGTCGCCGAGGAAGAAGTCGCTCGGGAACGGGTAGGCGCATCCGCCGGCGTCGACGGGGTTGCAATCGCCGCGGGGACCGAAGTCCACCGCCTCGGGGGTCGTCGCGCACCCGACGCTGAGGCCTACACCCAGAACGTTCGCCCACCGCATGCCGCCTCCCGTGTCGCGGGAGAGTCTACCGCGGCGCGCCGTGGGTGTGCGGGTCGATTTCGACAGGGGGCCGTGCGGTTGCGCGGCGGAACCAAGCCCGCAACACCGTGCCCTTCGTCGCCGTGGTCGCTGCGACCACAAGCCAGATGCCCGTGGCGCCGAGCGGGGTGGCGCTCGTCACCCAAGCGGCGAGGGGGAGGCGCGCGAGGGTCCCAATGGTGACGGTCAGCGAGGCCGGGAAGGTGACGCCGAGCCCGGCGAACGCGCCTTCGTAGGTGATCTCCCATCCCATGAACACCCACACAGCCGCCTGCGCGCGCAGGTACGTCGCGCCGGACGCGATCAGGGCAGGATCGTCGGAGAACTGGGCGAACACCGTGGGCGCGACCAGCCACGCCAACGCGCCCGCGCCGAGCATCACGCGACCTGAGAGGCGCCCGATCGCCTCGCCCGCTCGACGCGCGGCGGCGAGATCTCCGGCCCCGGTGGCGCGTCCGACCAGCGTCGCCGACGCCACGCTGAACCCGGTGCACGCGAGGTAGGCGTAGGATTCGAGTCGGTGTCCGACCCCAAGCGCCGCGAGGTGCACGTCGCCTTGCGCCGCGATCAGGCGGCCGAGCAGCACGTAGACGAAGCTGAAGCCGACGCCGGAGAGGAACACGGGCCCACCGATGCGCAGGGTTCGTGTGACGCCTTGGACCGTCGGCGTGTGGCGTTGACGCAGCCACCCGCGTCGCCGCAGCACCGCGGCGCTGCCGCCGATGCCGGCCGCGACGGCGAGCGCGGTGGCGATCGGCGCACCGCCGACACCCTGGTCGGCGGTGAACAGCACCAACGGGCTGAGGGCCGCGTTGAGCAGCAGCACCGCAGCGGACAGCGCGAGCGCCGCTCGGGTGTCGCCGAGTCCTCGGAACACGGCCTGCACCACGCTCGAGACGGCGGCCACGGGGGCAAGCCACGCGAGGCCGTGCAGCACGTCGCTCGCGGCCGTCGCCACCGCGTCTTGCAAGCCCATCAACTCGACGTAGGTGGGCGCCCACAGGTCGACGGTCGCGGTGACGCACAGCCCGAGCAACGCCGCGAGGACGACGCCCTCGGCGACGATCCCGTCGATCGTCTCCGGCGCCTGCGCACCGACGGCCTGGGCGATGCGGCTTTGCGTGCCGAGCCCGGCGAGTTCCGCCAACTGGTCGACCATCCACCAGGCGAACGCGGCGGCCGCGAGGCCGGTCAGGGCGGTCTCACCGAGGCCCGCCACCCACCACGCATCGACCGCGAGCCATGACGCCCGGATCCAGCCGAGCACCACCATCGGGACCGCGAGGTGCCACGCCTCCGCAGCCAGCGATCGGGAGGCAGGGTTGGGGTGCGGACCGGGCATGGTGAACTCGCGGCGCGGGGGATGACAGCGCCGATCGCTGCGGCTACCACGGGCCGATGCACATCGCCCGCGTCGGGACCGCGCTCCCCCCTCATGTTGCCGACCAAGCCACGCTGACCGCGGCGTTCGAGCGCTTGTGGTCCTCGACGCACCACAACGCGCGTCGCGTGGGGGACTTCTTTCGCGCCGTGGGTGTCCAGCAGCGCCACCTCGCGTTGCCGATCGAGGCCTACGACGAGATCCGGAGCTTTGGCGATGCGAACGACGCGTTCCTCCGCGTCGGCGTCGAGGTGGGAGAGGCAGCGCTCCGTGACGCGCTGGAGCCGCTTGGCCTTGAGCCGACGGACGTCGACGCCATCTTCTGTGCCTCCGTCACCGGGATCGGCGCGCCGTCCCTCGACGCCCGGCTCGCGCACCGGATGGGCATGCGGCCTGACCTCAAGCGCGTGCCCATCTTCGGGCTCGGGTGCGTCGCGGGGGCGGCGGGCGTCGCCCGACTGCACGACTACCTGCTGGCTTACCCCGACCAGATCGCCGTCCTGCTGTGCGTCGAGCTGTGTTCGTTGACGCTGCAGCGCGAGGACCTCTCGGTCGCCAACTTGATCAGCTCTGGGCTGTTCGGAGATGGCGCCGCCGCCGTCGTCGGTGTCGGCGCCCGCCGGGCGGCCGCGATGGGGCTGGGGCGGTCCCCGAAGGTGTGCGCGACGGTCAGCCAACTCTACCCCGACAGCCTCGGTGTGATGGGCTGGGAGATCGGCGCCACTGGGTTCCGCGTCGTGCTCGACAAGAGCGTCCCCGACGTCGTTCACCGCTACATGCGACGCGACGTCGATGGCTTTCTCGGGCAGCACGGGTTGGTGCGTAGCGACATCGCGCGGTGGGTCGCGCACCCCGGTGGGCCCAAGGTCCTTCAGGCGTTCGAGACGACCCTCGAGCTGCCCGACGGGGCGCTCGCACCGACGTGGCGGAGCCTTTCGGAGGTCGGCAACCTGTCGAGCGCGAGCGTGCTGTTCGTCCTCCGCGACATCCTCGACGCGCCGCCGCCTGATGAGGGCGCGCCGGGCTTGTTGATGGCGATGGGCCCGGGCTTTGGGTCCGAGTTGGTGCTGCTGCGGTGGACCACGCCGTGAGTGGGTGGACCGTGGTGCTGCTCGCGCTCGCGTTGGAGCGCGGGATCGAGCTGGTTGTCAGCCAGCGCAACCTCGCGTGGAGTCGTGCGCGGGGCGGTGTGGAGTACGGAGCCGAGCATTACCCGTGGATGGTGTGTCTTCACAGCGCGTTCCTCCTCGGCTTGGCCGCGGAGCCGGCTTGGACCCTTCCGGCGCCGTCGCCGGTGCTGGTCGCTGTCGGGGCGGTGGGCGCGGTGGGCGCGCAGGCGTTGCGCTGGTGGTGCATCGCCACGCTCGGGCCGCGCTGGAACACGCGGGTCGTCGTCGTCCCCGGGTTGGCCCCCGTCACCGACGGCCCGTACCGTTGGCTGCGGCACCCGAACTACGTGGCGGTCGTCGTGGAAGGCGTCGCGCTGGCGCTCCTTGGTGGCGCCTATGTCACGGGGGCGCTGTTCACCGTGCTCAACGCGTGGCTGCTCACGGTGCGCATCCGCGTCGAGGACGCCGCGCTCGCCACGCTGTCACCGAGGGAGGTCCGATGACGCCGGCCACTGTGCGCGCGCAACTCGCGGTGATCGCGGCCGAACAGCTCGGGTGGCAGCGCGCGTTGCCCGAAGGCCCGCTCGCCGACGCCCTCGACAGCATGGAGCGCCTCGCCCTCGTGGTCGCGATCGAGGACGCGTTCGGCATCGCGTTCACGCCCGAGGATGATGAGACGGTTCACACCGTGGACGACTTGGTCACGAAGATCCTCGAGCGGGCGTCAGCCGGATGAACCCGTCGGCGACCACCGTCGCGGGACACCTCGCGGCCCTCGCCGAGCGTGGCGCGCCTTCGGATTCGGGCCTTCGCTTGCTGGGTCCCGCAGGGGAGGCCACGTGGCTCGGATGGGAGGAGGTCGCCTCGCGCGCGTCACGCGCTGCCGGGGCGTTGGTCGCCGCGGGCGTGCGGCCCGGGGACCGGGTGGGCTTGTTGTTGCCGACGTCGGCAGGCTTCTTCGACGCTTGGTTCGGGGCGATGTGGGCGGGCGCGATCCCGCTCGCGCTCTATCCGCCGGTGCGGCTCGGGCGGATGGCGACGTGGGTCGAGGGCACGTTGGCGGCGCTGCGCACGGTTGGGGCGCGCGCGGTCGTGACCGATGCCGTCGTCGGACGGGTCACGGGGCTCGTCGAGGCCGGGCTCGGCCCTTCCGTCGCGTGGCTGCGGGCCGAACGGCTGGGTGAGGGGCCGCCGCGTTCCGTGCATCGGGCAGACGCCCAGGACGGCGCGATGATCCAGCTCTCCAGCGGCACCACCGGGGCCCCGAAGGCCACGTCGTTGAGCCACGCGGCGGTCCTGGCGAACGCGCAGGTCCTGCTCGACGAGATCCTGCGGTGCGATCCGGTCGACGGCGACCCCCGGCCCGGCGGGGTCAGCTGGTTGCCGCTGTACCACGACATGGGGCTGATCGGGTGCGTGCTGCCTGCGCTGCTCGGCCCGGGGCCGTTGACGCTGATCCCGCCGGAGCGCTTCCTGGCGCGGCCCGCCTTGTGGCTGCAGGCGATCAGCACCTACCGCGGCACCGTGTCGCCCGCGCCAAACTTCGCGTATGCGCTCGCGACCGAACGCGTCCGCGATGACGAGCTCGTGGGCGTGGACCTGTCGAGCTGGTCGCTCGCCCTCAACGGTGCCGAGCCCGTTTCTGCGCGGGTGTGCCAGGCCTTTGTCGAGCGCTTCTCCGCCTTCGGGCTACGGCCCGACGCGTTGCGCCCGGTGTACGGGCTCTCCGAGATGGCGCTCGCGGTGACCTTCCCCCGCCGTGGCGGCGTCGAGCCGTTGCGCCTAGACCCCGACGCCCTCGCCAAGGATCGCGTCGTGGTCAGCCCGGAGGGGGCGCCCTGGGTGGGGTGCGGCCCGCCGTTGCCCGGCTACCGCGTGGGCATCCTCGATGCCGCGGGCGCGCCTCTTCCCGAGGACCACGTCGGCCGCGTGGTGGTCGACGGGCCGAGCGCGCTCTCGGGCTGGTTTGGCTCGACCGCGCCGGCGCGTGTCGACGGGTGGGTGCACACCGGGGACTTGGGGTTCCTGCACGAAGGGGACCTGTACGTCGTCGGTCGTCAACGTGACAGGATCAAGCTGCGGGGGCGCCACCACGCTCCGCACGACCTCGAAGCCGCGGCGGACGCGGTACCCGGCGTGCGGACGGGGTGCGCGGCCGCTGTCGCGGACCTCTCCGAAGACGGCGAGCGTCTGCTGCTGTTCGTCGAGGTGCGGGAGGCCGTCGACGGCCTCGCCGACGCGGTGGTCGACGCCGTCCGGGGGGCGTGTGGCGTCGCCCCCGATGCCGTGGTGCTCCTCGCGCCGGGAACGCTCCCGAGGACGTCGTCCGGCAAGATTCGCCGCGCCGAGGCGCTGGCGCAGTGGCGTGCCGGCACGTTGGTACCCCCGGCCGCGGTGGGGCCGCTGCACCTCGCGGGCGTGTTGGCCCGCTCCACCTTGGCGCGTTGGCAGGGTCGTGCCCGCGCTTGGCTCGATCGCGACGCGACCCACGATGACGCGACAACCTCCAAGAGCCGGGACACATCGGAGCGATGACGTACGACGTGGTGGTGGTGGGCGCGGGTCCGGCTGGGCTCGCGGCAGCGATCCGGGCGCGCCAAGCCGGGATGACGGTCGCGGTGCGCGACCCGAAGCTCGCCCGGTCGGCCGGGGGGATCGACAAGGCCTGCGGGGAAGGGTTGATGCCCGCGGCGGTCGCGCACCTCTGCGCTTTGGGCGCTGGCGACCTCCCCCATCGCCCGTTCGTCGGCATCTCCTACATCGACGGTGCCCATCGCGCGGAAGCGCGTTTTGTCGGCGCGCCGGGTTGGGGGGTTCAGCGCACGGCGCTCTCGGCGTCGCTGCGGGCGGCCGCCGTACGTGCGGGTGCCGTGTTGCTCGACGAGGCGGTGGTGGAGATCGCGCGTGGCCCCGACGCCATCCGCGTCGATGGCGTCCCGTGTGGTTGGGTGATCGTCGCGGACGGATTGCAGTCACGCCACCGTGCCGCGTTGGGGCTCGACGCCGGGGAGCCTGGATCCCGCCGGCGGGTGGGGGTTCGCCAGCACTTCCGCGTGAACGACGTGCCGGACACCGTGGAGGTGCATTGGGGCGATGCCCTCGAGGCGTATGTGACGCCCGTGGATGCGCAGACGGTCGGCGTCGCGGTCCTCGGCGACGCCCCGATGCAGGGGGGGCCCCGGGCGCGGATGCACGCCGCGATGGCGGCGTTTCCGGGCTTGGCGGCGAGGCTGGGGCCAGCGACCGATACCCTCGCGGGGGCAGGGCCGTTTCAACACCGCGCGACGGACGTCGTCGCGGGACGTGCGTTGTTGGTCGGGGACGCCGCCGGCTACGTCGACGCGTTGACCGGGGAAGGACTCAAGCTCGCGTTCGAAGGCGCATGGTCGGCCGTCGACGCGATCTCGGCGGGGGATGCCTCGCGGCATCGCCGCACCTGGGGACGGGCATGGCGCGCCTATGCATGGCCGACGACGGCCCTGTTGACGTTGACGCGGCCGCGTTGGGTGCGGCGCGCGCTCGTTCCGGTCTTGGCGCGACTGCCTGGTGTGATGACGGCCGCCGTGCGTCAGATCGCGGGGCCGTCGGTCTGATCACCCCCGAGGCCACCGCTCCCTCGGCTCGAGGATCGCGATGCCATCGAGCGGCCAACTGGTCCACGTCGAGGCGTTCTTCAGGTAGGCGTCGAGCGGCTCGTCCATCACGCGCTTGCCGGCTTGGCTGGCATGACGCAGCGTGCCCTTCGCCAGAACGAGGCCCATATGTGAGGTTCGAAGAGGTAAGCCTGGCTTCTCGCCGCGAACGAACAACACGACGCTTCCGGGGCGGATCCGGGGGGCGACCCCGATGGCCTCGGCGGTGGGCACGATCGTGATCGCCAGGGTGGCGGGATCGCCGTCGCGGAAGATGTTGTCGAGCGTCGCCGGGTCGTGGAAGCGCTCTCCCGCCTTCCAGTCGGTGATCAGGCTCCGGGGAACGGCCATGCGGATCTCGCGGGTGGCGGCGCCGTAGTCGCGCGTCGTGTCGGCGAGGAACCCGTCGGCGAGCACCCGGGGAAGCCACTGGAGCTCGGTGAAGTGCCGCCGTGTCGAGAACGCCGGTGCGTCAGCGCCGTAGCGGATCGCCCGGCGTAGCGCGCCAGCTTCCGCCGCGTCGGTGCTCAGCGCAAGGGCGAGCACTTCCTCGACGTAGGTCTGGCAGTCGAAGGCGTCGTAGCGAGCGAGCGGGTCCGCGTCGCGTCCAGCTCCGTCGCCGAGCGCGTCGAGCACGTAGGGTGCACCGAGAAACAGGCCACTGACGGCCGTGATCCGGTCGGGAAGTGGTTGACTGCGGACCTCGGTGAGCGTCGCGGCGACCGCGTCGGGGACCGTCCCGGGGCGGTGCATCGGCGCGGGCGGGTCGATGGGTTGCCCGCCGGCGCCTGCGGCGAGGGCGACGGTTCCGAGGAGCCCAACGCCGGTCAGCCAACGCGCGCGCATGTTCCAACCTCCGACACGGCGTCATCACACGATCGCTCGCGGGCGGCACGCGTGGAGCGCGCCGCGTTACCCCTGGAGCGGGGGTCGTTCTTGCAAGATCTGTACGCCTTGGACGCTGCCGCGATGCGGACTTTTGTGACCGGGCTTGGGGAGAAGCCGTTTCGCGGTGATCAGGTCCGCCGTTGGCTGTACGAGCGAGGCGCGACCTCGTTCTCGGAGATGTCGGACCTGCCGGCGGCGTTCCGGGCTCGGCTCGCCGAGGTCGCCACGATCGGCACCTTGGTGGTCGATGCGGACATCCCCTCGCGCGACGGCACGATCAAGCGGCTTTACCGGCTCCCTGATGGTCAGGCGATCGAGAGCGTGCTGATGCCCTACGACGACGGACGCCGCACCGCGTGCATCTCGTCGCAGGCGGGGTGCGCGATGGGGTGCGTGTTCTGCGCGACGGGCCAGATGGGCTTTGCCCGGCACCTGACCTCGGACGAGATCGTCGAGCAAGCGATCCGGTTCTCGCGCGAACTCCAGGCGCGCGGCGAGCGCTTGAGCAACGTCGTGCTGATGGGGATGGGGGAGCCGTTTCACAATTACGACGCGGTCCTCGTGGCGATTCGCCGCTTGATGACGGACCTGGGCATCGGTGCGCGTCACATCACGGTGAGCACTGTCGGACTCGTCCCCAAGATCCTAGAGTTTGCGAAAGAGGGACTCCAGGTCACCCTCGCGATCAGCCTGCATGCCGCCACCGATGAGGCGCGGGACCGGCTCCTGCCGGTGAACCGCCGCTACCCGCTGGCCGCGTTGATGGCGGCTTGCAAGACGTACGCGGAGGCGACGCGGAGACGCATCACCTTTGAGTGGGCGTTGATCGCTGGTCGGAACGACGACGTGCGCACTGCGGAGACGCTGGGCCGGCTGTTGTCGGGGTTGCCGTGCCACGTCAACCTGATCCCCCTCAACCCCACGCGGGGCTACGACGGTGCGCCTACGGCGTTGCTTCAGGCCGATGCCTTCGTCGCCACGTTGGCGCGCTTTGGGGTGCCTGCGACCGTGCGCGTGCGTCGAGGCATCGACATCGACGCGGGCTGTGGACAGCTGCAGAGCGTCGTGGAGAAGCGCCGCGCGGCGGCGGCTGCCCCTTGATCCTCGTCGCGCGACGGGGCATGGGGCGGGCTGGACGCGGTCGCGTCTGGGGAGGATCGATGGCACGCGCTGGCTTGGGCACGCTTTGGCTCGTCGGGGTCGGCTTGTCCGCCTGCGATGTGAACGCCCGCAGCGAGTTCCTCGTGGCCTGGGAGGACGCCTACTGCGAGGCGTACGCCCTGTGTGCCACCGACGAGATGCTCCGCGTGATCGACGAGCGCGAATGCCACGCCTACCTACGGACGCAGGACGCGCCGGATCCGGTCTCGTGCAAGTTCGACAGCGAGGCCGCAGACCTTTGTCTCGTGGAGATGGCCGCTTCTGCCTGCAACGCGGCCGATCCCGAGGTCCCCGCCGTCTGTGCGGAGGCGTTCAGCCTCTGCCCGCTTCCGACCGTGCCCCTCTCGGACGGTTCCGGCCTTCCCGACGCGGGTTGATCCCTCGTGCCTCGAGGGTTCTTCGAAGAGCTCGGCGATCTCGTTCGGCGTGGTCCAGTCGTCGGTGCACGCGCGTTGGACGGCTGGCGTGCGCGTCCGCGGATCGGTGCCGTCCGCGCGGTCGGTGCGGCGCCGTCGGGCGCTCCGGTGCCGCCCCTCTCGGTGTGGGGCGTGCCTTACGAGGTCGATCTGGTCCTGCGCACGGCGCACCCGGACTTCGACATGCACGAGATCGCGCAGGTTCGAACGGCCGATGGACCCCTCTGGTTGTGGAAGGACGCGCGCGCGGCGGGCCTTGCCCAGACGATCGTCGCCGATCGCGACGACATCGGACGGCTGCTCCCGGAGGTTCCGGTGGAGCGTCGGGCGGCGCCGATGCGCGTGGTCGATGCGAGCGATGCCCGCACGCTTCGCCTCGACGTGACCACGTCCAACGTCGACGGGGTACCGGTCCGGCTGGTGTGGGACGGGCCTCGTCCGCAGCCGGTTTGGTGGCGCAACAGCTCCACGATGGGGCACAGCGCGGACGCGGTCGCCGCGCTGCTCGACCTGTCGGCGATGGCGCTCGGGGCGTCGGCCACCCTCGAGATCGGCGGGCGGCGGTGGGCGCCGACGAAGATCGCGGGCTTGGTCCCCTTCGCCGTCGCGTTGCAGCAGACGCAGGGAGGCCTCGCGATGGGCACCCGCACCGTGGACGCCGAGGGGCGGCGTTGGGGGTGGGCCGCGTCGGCGCCGGGGCAACAGGACGTGCAGACCGACGTGGTGGTGGCGGCCTCGGGGGAAGGCCTACGTCTGCAGGTGCAGGATGCTTGGCGAACGCTGCGCCACAGCTTCGTCGGTGACGACGCGACCGCCTGGGAGGGCGCGGAGGTGTGGTCGCCGGACGGCCGCCTCGTCGCGTCGGTGGCGTCGCGGCCGGCGATCCCCGACGTGCGGCGTCCGTGGACCGGGCCGGCCTTCGGCGAGCTGATGGTCTCCGTCGGCGGGCAACGGCCGCATGGTCGCGCGACGTGGCAGGGGACGTCGGACCGCGACGGCGCGAGGCTCCTCGTCACCCCCACATCCCCGTCGTGGTTCGCCGCGCGCGCGATCGAGGTGACCGTGCGGCGTGGGTCGGACGTCGTCACCGTGCAGGCGAAGCGCCTGCCTCGCGGCTAAGACGGCAAGATGGGCAAGAACGGCAAGCACGGAGGACACGATGCGCGACGTGCGGTGGGTTGGGGCGTTGACGCTGGGCCTCGCGGCATGCACCGACACGCGCTTCGTCGGCGAGGACGAGCCTGACGGGTTTTCGTGGGACGATGCCCCGGCGGCGGGCGCGGACCCCGTCCGGGTGCGCGTGGCGGCGTGGAACGTCGAGTCGCTGGGGACGCCGCTCAGCCTTGAGTTCGAGGCGGTGCGTCAAGTCCTCGCGCGCCTCGACGCCGACGTGGTCGTCCTCGAAGAGGTGGACGCCGCCGAGGAGGACGCGTTCGCCGAGCTTGCGGCGGCGCTCGGCTACCCGGAGGCGACGATCGCGCGCGATCACCCGTTCGGCTCGATCGGCAACGCGGCGATGACGCGCCTTCCCGTCGTGGCGTTCCGTTACCCCTCCGCGGCCACCCTCAGCGGAGACCCCGCCGCGCGCGACTTGACCCGGCTCGTCCCTGTCCTTGAGCTCGACGTTCCCGGAGCCGCGTTGCGGCTGGGGGTGGTGGGGACGCACCTCAAGTCGGGTTTTGAACCTGCGGACTACGTGCGTCGCGCGGTGGATGCGGTCCGGACGGCGCAGGCCGCCGACCAGGTGGCGGGCGTCGGGGCCACGTTGGTGATGGGGGACTTCAACGAGGACCTCGCGGACGCCCCGGCGGGCGTCGCCCCCCTCGTCGCGCCCGTCTCGGGGCTGCCCGACGACTGGATCCTTGGGGCCGACCTCGCGTCGGCGTTCGAGGGCGCCGGCCTGCGCTATGACCCGTTCGCCCCGCTGGTCGATCGCGGCTTCAGCGCGGTGGACGCGGAGCGGCGGCGAGGTGGCGCCGCCACCCGACCCTCCAGCGGTCGCCGCATCGACTACGCTTGGTTCGCCGGCGAGGACGGCGCCCGCGTCACAGGGGCGGAGGTGTATTCCTCGGCCGACGAGGCGTGGGAGGGGCTGGCTGCGGGACCGGTGCCGCCGTACGACGCGAACCTGTTCGCCGCCGACCACCTGCCGTTGCTGGTGGAGGTCGCGCTCCCGTCGCTGTGAGCGGCCTCAGCGCGCGGTCGGGAGGGGATCGAGCGTCGACGTGTAGCCACCCCCATCGGCGTCGAACCAGTACGTGCCGGTGATCGCCCACGGGGTGCGGTCGTCGACGGGCGCCATCGGCCGATCGCCTTCGGCGATCACGTGGAACACCGCATCGCGGTCGGACTGCAACGAGAACGTTGCGGTGGTGCCCTCGGCGGACGCGACCTCGACCCCGTCGCGCAGCAGGCGGAGGCGGTCGACCTGGATCCAAGAGGGGCTCTGCGCGCGCACCGTCAGGCTGGCGCCCGGCTGCAGGGTCGCACCGGGTGCGATCGACAGATCCAGGAACACCCCACGGCTCGCGATGACCTCGCTGGCCCGGGTCGTGGCGGCGAGCTGCTCCGGGGTGAGCGCGCCCGGCTGGTCGAGGCCGACGTGGAAGAAGGTGGAGCTCAACCCGAGGTGACCGTCGAGCCAGCCGTGGGCATCGGAGACGCCGACCGGCGCCACGCGGTGGCCACGCTTTGTGAGGTCGAAGAAGAAGTCGAGAAAGTCGCCGATCGAGCCCGAATTGATCACCTCGGTGGCCTCCATCCGGGTCGTGAACCGAGTCGGATCGTCGACGACGCCGGGGTCCCAGCCTGCCGCCGACGCGACGCCCTTGTCGGTCGGGTGGTTCGACTGCAGGATGGGCAGGTCCCCGTGCCGCGAGCGGAGGGTGTCGATCATCCCTTCGGTCGATGTGGGGATGTCGATCCACCACAGCCACGCGCCGCCATCCGGAGCCTCGACGTCGGGGAGCAACGGCCACAGGTTGAAGTGGCCGCGGAGCGGAGGACTGACCTCGTCGGCGACCACCGTCCCGAGGACCTCCGACAGTCCGAGCGGTGCGAGGAGGGGCGTGTAGTCGACGATGTGGTCGTGATCGGTCCCAAAGTGCAGCTGCACACCCGCTGCGGCCTCGGTGATCAGGCGGTCCTCCATCGGGATGTCGGCGTCGCCCGAGGGCGCCGCGTGGCTGTGCGGGTCGCCCAGCAGCCAGCCGGGATGCGTGTACGCTGCGGGGAGCGCGACCGTCAGGGCGGCGGTCTGCCCTGAGGCCAACCGCACCTCCCCCGAAGCGGCTTCGTGTCGCATCCCGCGATGGGCGACCCACGCGCAGTCCACGCCCTCGGGCGGTGCGGTGACCGGCAGCGCCAGCGTGCCGTCGCGTGCGAACCCGGTCGCGCTGCGGCCTCCGACGTGGCCAGGCACCCACACCCGGTCCTCGGCAGCGTCGGGGCACCGAACCCAGAAGGTGAACGGCAGGCTGTCGCCCGCTTCGACGGTCAGCGTGGCGGGCACGCCGAGCACGAGCGGTGTGGTGGGGTCGGCGAGGCCCCGGCCCTCAGGCAGCGCGGTCAGGTCCTGCGCGGTGTAGCTGGAGCGCGCCGTCGCGTTGGCCGACGCCGCGGCGTACGGGCCGGCGCGGCCCGAGCCATCCGCGAGGTCCACGCGCAACCCACCCGCCTCGCCGAGCGCGCGGAGCGTGACCGCGCGGTCGGCGGGTGCGCTCGCCGCGACGTTGCCCTCGGCGTCGGTGCACGCCATCGACCAAGGCGCACCGTCGACGGCGACGTGCACCCAAGCGCCTGCGACCGGCCCGTCCGGGGCGGTCACGCGTCCTTGAACGGCTTGTGTCGCCACGCCTTGCGCGACGAGGGCGGCGTCGGTCAGCGTCGAGAGTGTCGGGGCGACGCCGTAGAAGCGCGCGTGGGTCGCCGACGCTCCAGCGGCGAGCGTCGCAGCCGGGGCGTAGCCGCCGAGCAGGGGCGTGATCGCGGCCAACGTCGCGGCGGGCCCGGTCTGGAGCGGGGTCGGGCTGGCGGGCAGCAAAGCGACCGCGACGTCACCTTGGTGGCCGAGCACCGACAAAACGCTCACGTTGTTGTCGACGCCGCCATCGAACCCCCGGCCTTCGGTGAAGATCCAACCGCCTTCGGGTGCGGGGAGCAGCACGTCGCCGATCGCCACGACGGTGCTGCGTTGGGCCGTCACGGTCGTCTCGACGTGCAACAGCGGGCTGTCGGGGGCCAACGTGTACGTGGTGACGACGTCGACGCCGACGGCGGGCACAAACCCAGGAGCCTCCAGCGCGCCCTCGACGAGGCCAAGCGCCACTTCCTCACCGTAGACGCGCACGACCGCCGCGCCACCCTCGCGCCCGTCCGCCACGATCTCGATGAGGGACGGCTCGACGATGCGCCCGACCCCGAGGATCGGCATCCATTCGTCGATCACGTCGCGGCCAGGCGCGCCGGGCGGCCGTTGCACGTCGGCGTCGATCACCCCGCCGCCCTCGGGGATGTAGTACGAGCCCTGGCGGACGCCTTGGATCACAAAGCGTGCGACGGCGTTGGCGATCAGGATGTCGCCGACGCGGCCTTCGGCTGCCACGCCGCCAAACAGGCTGGCCTCGTCCGTGATCGTCCCGGCGACCGCGGCGCCGGCGGCGGGTGGCGTCACCAAGTCGGGGCCGGCCGGGACTTCAGGTTCGGTCGAGCAAGCCAGCCAAAGCGCCCATGTCCACATCGCGACCTCGCGAGGGGCTCGTAACGCAACTGTCACCGACAGGGCATCCGGTGTCAGCGTCCGAGCGCGACCTCGATCGCCGTGGTGACGACGGGGTCGAGCGGCGAGGTGGCGCTGGTGAACCGGGCGACCACGCGGCCATCCCGTCCAACGAGGAACTTCTCGAAGTTCCAGCGAACGTCGGCGCGTCCGCCCGCTGCGCTGTCGACGAGGTAGCGGTACAGGCCGCTGCGCAACGGACCGTTGACGTCCTGCTTCGTCAGCAGGGGGAAGGTCACGCCGTAGCGGGTCGAACAGAAGTTCTGGATCTCGGAAGCGGAACCGGGCTCTTGGCCGAATTGGTTGCACGGGACCCCGAGCACCACGAGCCCGCGTGCCCGGTAGCGGTTGTACAGCAACTCGAGGTCGCCGAGCTGGCCCGCGTACCCGCAGTAGGAGGCGACGTTGACGACGAGCACCACACGGCCTGACGTCGTGGCGGCGGGCAGGGGAGCTCCGCCGAGCGCCACGAGGGGCGCCTGTTCCGCGAGCCCTG
>JBJONI010000027.1:0-6377 GCA_046051915.1 Pseudomonadota bacterium | reverse complement strand
GCGATCCGCGCGGAGCGTCCCGACGTGCGGGTGCTCGTGATCAGCATGACCGACGAGGACCTGTTCGCGCCTCGCGCCCTTCGTCTTGGGGCGCGGGGGTTCGTCAGCAAGGGCGCGTCCGCCGAGGCCCTGGTGGAGGCGGTGGTTGGGGTCGCGGCGGGCGGCGTGATGGTGAGCGATCGCGTACGTCAACGCTTGGTCGAGGATGCTTGTCGGCCCGTCAAGGACGTGGAGGACCCGCTGGCAACGTTGACCAACCGCGAAGTCGAGGTGTTCTCGATGATTGGTCGCGGACACTCGACGGTCGAGATCGCGGCCTCGTTGGGGGTGTCGCCGAAGACGGTGGAAACCCACCGGCTCGGGGTCGCTCGCAAACTCGGGCTCCGCGGCACCGCAGCCCTTGTGCGCGCGGCGGTGGCGGCGTTCGGAGACGGGATTCGGGAGAGACCGTGAAGGGCGGCCCGTCGCGGCGCCCGCTGCCCGAGGGGGGCGACGACGTCGAACCTGGCGATTGGCACCTGCAGGGGCAGGCGCGAGGGGCGTCGTTGCCGATGAGGCCAAGGCGGCGCGACGTGTTGGTGGCGCATGGCCCGGCGAAGCGTGTGGGTTGGGCGTTGGCGCGTGCGGAGCGCCGCGAGCGCGACAGGCTTGCGCGCATGCTGCACGACGACGTGCAGCAGGTGTTGGCGGCTGCGCGGTTGCACGCATCCTTTGGTGTTTCCGACGCCGCCATGCTCGACTTGTTGGATTTGGCCCTTGATGCGACACGCGGCCTCGCGCACGCCTTGCAGCCGATGGGCGAGGACGAGTCGTTCGACGAGGCGCTCACGCGGATCTGCAGGGTGTTCCTAGAACGTCACCGTGTGCGTGTGACCTGCGTCAGCGACGGCGCGCCCGCCCTCGCGCCAGAGCTCGCCGACGCGACGTTGGGCTTCGTACGCGAGCTGTTGTTCAATGCCTCGCGTCACGCGCCCGACGCGGCGGTGCGCGTCGTCCTTCAGACGGGCGTGACGTGGGCCAGGCTGGTCGTCGCCGACGAGGGGCCAGGGTTCGAGGAGGAGCGGCAGGCTCGTTCGGGCGGACGCGTGACGGGGCGTCGGCGACTCACCGCGCTGGGGGCGGTCGTCGACGGCTGGAGCGACCCCTCAGGCACCGTGGATGTCGTCCTGTTGCCGCTCGGGCTCCGCTAGGAGCGAAGAGATCACCGCGCGGATCACGTGGAACTCCTCGTGCGACCGAAGCCGGTGCGAGGCGACGTTCCCCGCTGCTTGGCGGACCACAGCGGGCTGACCTCCGAGGAAGAGGAGGTGGACGGTGTTGGGGAACGCGTCGAGGCCGTCCAGCATCGGCCATCGCGTCACCTCTCCCCCGCGTGCATCGATCACGATCACGCGGCGCTGTTGGACAGCAAGCTGCGCGACGGTACGACGTTCGTCGGGTCGTGCCACGTCACAGGTGTGCCCACGCGCGTCCAAAAGCAGGCACAGCGCCTCACCGAAGGCGACGTCCGAGGTCAGAACCAGGACGTCGGCCTCCCAACGAAGGGCCTCCGCGTCGTGGGGGGCGGCGCTGCGGCTGGGTGGGGCGATCGGCATCCAGAGGGTCACCCGCGTACCCCGTCCGGTGTGGCTCTCGATCGCGAGGGCACCGCCCGTCGACCGCACCACGCTCAGCACATCGGTCAGGCCAAGCCCCTCGCGTCCTGCCGTACCGCTGTAGAAGGGGATCAGGGCGTTGTCGCGTTGGGCTGGCGTCATGCCGACGCCGTCGTCCACCACATCGACGCGGATGGCGTCGCAACCTTCCAGCGGCTCCCCGACGGCGAGGGGGTCCACCGCGGCGGGGCATTCGACCCGCGCTTGGAGCGCGACCTGCAGGACCACGCCCGGCTTACGTGCTCGCCACGCGTTGTCGAGGAGGGCGTCCAGGGCGACCCGAAGGGGCTCGGCGAGGCAAGGGACCTCCGCGGCCTCGGAGGCGCTGTCGTGGTCGAGCCGAACGACGCAGCCCTCACGACGTGCCCAACGTGTCACGCCGGCTCGAAGGGTGACAAGGAGGGGGGCGGTGCCGGCGTGCCGCGGCGACGGCCTCGCGAAGCGTAGCAAGCGTTGCGCCTCAGCGGCGGTCGAGGTCGCGATGCCCAAAGCGCGGCGTGCGCGCGCGCGGCGCTCCCCGGGCGGGACCACGGCGCGCTGGAGGGCCTCCGTATGGGCCGCGATCTCCTGGAGCGCACGCTCCGTGCGCGCGCTGATGCCTCCGAGCGCGTGGGCGACGCGCTCCAGTTGGCGTTCGCCCCGAGACGCGCGGGACGCGATGGCAGCGGCCTCGTCGGTGGCCTGCAAGGAGCCGTACAGAAGAAGGACCCCGGGGATTCCGGCGATCGGCGCGGCGAACGGGAGCAGCCAAGTCAGGCCGAAGCTCGCTGGGAGCACCCCGTACGTCGCCGCGCCGACCCATCCCACGAGGTGCGCGGCGCTGAGCCAGCCGAGCCCACGACGTCGGACCCCAGGTGCGGCAGACCGCCAGCCTCGCACGGCGAGCGTCGTGCTCACCAGCAGGCAGGCGACCTGGCCGCCGAGATGGGCGACGTACCAAGGGGACAAGAGGGGATCCCAGACCACGACCCCGTCCTCACGAAGCGCGCGGAGCGCCTCAAGGTAGCGGACATCGCTCAACGCGAGCGCGCCGAACACGGTTCCGGGAACTCCGAGGGCGAGCCAGGTCCGTCGCAACGGACGCGCCGGCGCCACGTTGCGCGACGTGTAGAGAAGCAGAGCGGGCGCGGCGTAGCCGCTCCCCATCGTCGACATCGCTTGCAGCCACAGGTGCTCCCCACCGAGCGGCCGCAGCACGGCGGTGATGCCCGTCATCCACGCGTACGCGACGCACGCGAGGCTGAAGAGCCACGCTTCCGACCGGGCGTGTCGCGAACCTGCGACGCCGAACAGACCGATGAACACGTAGGCGGTGGCGGCGGCCGCGCCGACGACGGCGGTCACCAAGGAGGTGGCGCCTTCCGACGCCAGCAGGGGGTTCGGGGCGGGGTTGGGCTGGCGTTCGGCGCGCGGCGGCAGGGCTTTCGTGGCATCGACACCAACGCTTACCGCTTGCCGGGCGCGCCGCGTTGGCGGACCCAGGCGACGGCTTCACGCACCGGGTTCGCCTTGTGCAGCGCGAACGTCCCAGAGCGTACGGGGGCGTCATCGGCGTACAGCCGCCAGGTCAGCGTCGCGTCGGTTCCGTCCAGCAACGCGAGGTTGCCGGCATGCACGGCGACGAAAAACCGCGCGAGCGCGAGGTCCTGGCCCGGGAAGACCGGCTGCGGGTGGTACCGGAAGAAGCTGACCGTTGCCGGTCGTTGGGTGAGTTGCAGGCCTTCGTCATCGATCATGCGCCGGCGGAGCTCCCGGTTGACCAGCAGCCGCGGCAACACCAACTCGAGGCCGACGTGGTGGGCCAGCGTGCGGCCACGGCTCTCGATCCATACGCGGAACGGCAGGTGGACCTTCGGTCCGCGCGGGTCGCTCGTGATGCGATCGGCGGCGCCGTACGGTGCGACACGCTGGACGTCGAGCCTCGGGTTGCGCGTGCGTCGCAACACGTCGTGCAGGTGGACGTTGCCCATCGGTCGGCTCTTGCCGGCGATCCGCAGGTAGTACCTCAGGTCGACGGCTTGGTGGGGGGCGAGCTCGGAGGGCGGTACTTCGATGACGTACACGGCGTGGCCGGGAAGAATGGCCGAACCTTCGCCTTGGCCGACCACCTCATGCACGTTGAAGGCGGCCAACGGCGGGTCGCACAGTCCTGGGACGACGTCCTCGAGCCAGCTGCGGGTGCCGCCCTTCTTGAAGTCGACGGGGATGCCACCGTCGATGCGGCCGTCGTCATCGAGCCCGAGCACGATGTGGCCGCCGGCGCCATTTGCGAACGCGGAGAGCTGCTTGCTCAGCGCCGGCAAGAAGTCGGTGTGGACGTGGCCGCCGGCGACCAACAAGCCGCTTCCTTTGTATTCCTGAACATCGTACTCGTCCGGGCCGAGCAGGCCGAGCCGGGCCTCGGTCCACTGCTCGATGGGGCGCATCGCTCAGCCGCGGCGGCGCCGCAAGAGCGGCAGCAACACAAGGCCCGGCAGGCTCCACGCGGCGGGGTGAAGCGTGGTGCGGCAAGAGCAGCCGCCGAGGTCGCTGTAGGTCGGTCGGTCGGTCCCGTCCGCGGTGTCCGCTGTGGCGTCTGCGGGCAAGACGGTGATCGCGACCGCCACGACGTTGTTGCCTTCGTCGGCTTCGTCGATATCGTCGTCGCCGTCCGCTGCGATCAACACGAACGCCGAGCCCGTCGGCCAGTCTGCCGGCACCGCACAGCCAAACAACAGGCGGTCCTGCGACTCGCCCTCTAGGGCGCGGTTGACCGCGTCGTCGCAAATCACAGCGTCGTCCTCGCTCCGCGCGTCGTCCGCACTCAACAGCCCCAGGGTGCTGTGGGCGTTGGCGTTCGCGTCGCCCAGGTTGTCGAGGACGTAGGGCAGCTCGAACGTGGCGCCGGCTTGGGTCTCCGCGACGTCCCCGTCGGGCGTGACGACGAGGTCCGGGCGCGGGCCGGGGTCGAGGAGCGTCAGCGCCTTGGCGAGCGTGTTGTCGGTCTCGTCGGTCTCGACCACGTCGCCGTACGCGTCGGCCGTCGCCACCAGGTAGGCGCTCGCGGTGGCGAACGTGGCCGGCAGCGCGCAGCCCGACAGCGTAGCGCTCGCGGTGGCCCCTGCGGCGATCGCGCCCACTTCGGCCTCGCACAGGAGCGCGTCGCCCGCGTCCGGTACGCCGTCCCGGCTCAGGCGCAGCTGCACCGAGGAGGCGGCGGCCGTTGCCGTCCCCTCGTTGCGGACCGTGACGTCGAGGCCCAGCACGTCCCCGAGCGTGGCTTGGGCAGGGCTGTCGAGGCGGGTGACCTTGAGGTCGGGGCCCTCGGTGGGTGGGGTGCCGCCGCCGCCGCCCGATCCGGTGACCACGAGCTGCACCGAACCCGCGTTGTTCGCCTCGTCGAGCTCGTTGTTCGCGGACAACGCGTCGGCTTCGGCGAGCACGTAGTACGTGCCGGTGGCCTGCCCGGTGGGGATGCTGCATCCGGTCGCGGTCGCCGTGCTGTTGCGCGCGGGGTTGATCGAGCCGTGGGTGGCGCTGCACAACGACACATCACCCGCGTCTCGTGTCAGGTCCGTCGACAGGAACAGGGCGCTCACGGAGCCGAGCGACGCAAGGTCGCCCTGGTTTCTCACCGTGACGTCGGCCGAGAACGTGGCGCCGCGCGCGATCGAGGCGGGCGCTTGGATCGCGTTGACGATCAGATCCGGACCCGAGGTGATGGCCGGGGGACCGCCGCCGCCTCCGGGCGCCGTGGTGAGGAACGCGACGGGGGCCGAAACCCCATCGTTGTTCAGCGCGTTCGCGTCGTTGGCGGGGTTGGCGCCGAACACCCGACCCACGACCCAGCCGGCCGTGTACGGCAGGGCGCCCCCGAGGGTGCATGGGAGGTTGAAGGTCCGCGACTGACCGGCACCCAGCCCGGTGGTGTCGTTGATGTACGCCACTTCCTCGTCGTCGAGGAAGAAGTAGTCTTGGTCGAGGCTCGCGCGGAGCGTGACGGAGAAGCTGCCGTTGAGCGCGGTGCCGATGTTGCGGACGGTCGCGACGCAGGTGTCCGCCTGGCCGACGATGAGCGTCGTGGGCGCGGTGAGGCTGACGAACGTCAGGTCCTCCGCCGCCGATGCCCATGCGATCCACAGCGTCCACAACATCCCGCCTCCCCGCGGAGAGTATCGCACATCCAAGCCGTCGTTCCGTGAAAAGTTCCCCGCGCGGCGGACGCGATCGCTATGCTTCCGATCGGGGGAAGGATGCGCACGATCTTCTTCGCTGGCCTGTTGGCTGCGTGTTCGTCGGCGACCTTCGAGGCGACGAACGCGACGCCACAAGCCCAGATCACCTTCCCGACCCCGCTTTCGTCGTTGGTCGAAGGTGTGCCCATCCGTCTGCTTGGTCAGGTGGGTGACAAGGACGACGCGCTCGAGAGCTTGCGGGTGGACTGGCGCATCGACGGCGTCGAGGTGTGCGAGGGACTCGCCGACATGTCGGGCGAGACGGCGTGCGACCACACGCCGGGCACCGCAGATCGCGAGGTGCAGCTTGTGGTGACCGACGACGACGGCGCCAGCGATGTCGCGAGCGTGGCCCTCTCCGTGGTGCCGGACGTCGCGCCGGAGGTGGTCGTGAGCCGTCCGATGGACGGCGCCACGGCCGTCGAAGGGGTCGCGGTCGTGCTTGAAGCCACGGTCTCTGACGACGTGGACGTGCCTCGCGACCTCGCCCTGCGGGTCGTCTCCGACC
>JBJONI010000026.1:0-5148 GCA_046051915.1 Pseudomonadota bacterium | reverse complement strand
AGCCGCAGCCGCAGCGGACGTCGCCGTCGGCAGAGCAGCCCCCTCCTGGGCCCACGCCGACGTCGCCAAGCCCCACGTCGCCCCGATCCAACCGAGCGCCCCACCCCGACGTCCGCGCATCTGCCCTCCCCTCGACCTCACGAAGGCCTTGCACGATCCGTGCCGCGCTATGTCACGGATTTCTATCCGTTTGGCGCGGATCGGCGAGCGCGGCGCCCGTGCCCACGCATGGGCACCGCGCCCCATCATGACCATCACGGCCGTGACGCGGGCTCAGGACGGACCGACGCGCGGCGGAGGGCGTAGGCGCCCCATCCCACCGTCCGCCGGCACCACGATCCCCGTGATCGACCGCGCCGTCGGCGAGAGCAAGAAGGCTGCTGCCTCGGCGACCTCTTCAGGCCGCCCGATTCTGCCGGTCGGGTGCATCGCCTCCGAGGCGGCGCGGCTCGCGTCGGAGCGCAACAGCGGCGCCGCGAGGGGGGTGTCCGTCAATCCGGGCGCCACCACATTGATGCGAATGCCCGCCGCGGCGTAGGTCGCGGCCGCCGCGCGTGCGAACCCCTCTAGCCCCGCCTTCGCGGCCGCCACCGCCTCGTGGTTCGACAAACCGAGAGACGCGGCCACCGACGAGAACAACACGACGCTGCCGCCGCCGCCCGCCCGCAGCACCGGGATCGCGGCGCGAACGACGCGAAATGCCGCGGTCAGGTTCAGGGCAAGGACCTCGTCCCATTCCGCGTCCGACACGAGGTGGGCGGGCCGCAGGCGGATGCTGCCGACCGCAAAGGCGACGCCGTCGAGGCCGCCGAGCTTCTCGCTGGCGGCCGCCACGAGGGCCGCTGGGGTGAAAGGATCGAGGACGTCGCCGCTTCGCCAAGGTTGACCGAGCGAGGCACCCAGCGCCGCGAGACGCTCCTCACCCCGCGCGGCGAGCAGCACGGCGTCACCCCGGCCCACCAAGGTGCGCGCCAACGCGCCACCGATGCCCCCGGTCGCCCCGACCACCAAGATCCGTGCCATCGCAACACCTCCTGGGCCTAGGTCGCGCGGCCGGCGCCGCGCGTCGCGTCAGGAAGGGTCGCACGAGGCGAATCAGCCGTGGGTCACGCAAACCACCGCGTACGCCGTCGGGTAGCCCGTGGGCTTGGTCGCGGTCTGGACAGAGACGCGCGCCGCGCCCCCTCCCGCTGCCCGTTGTGCGGCGACGAACGCGCCCGCTGGGCTGGTGGCGTCTCGGGTGTCGACGAGCGGCAGAGGGTCGAGTCCGACGGCAAACACCTGGCAGACCTCGTCGGCCGGTTGCGTCCCGCTGGGTGCCGCATCGCCGTAGGCCCACGCGGCGCCGATCAGCGAAAACCCTACGAGCAACCCCAAACGCTTGCTGCCATGCATCCCGACCTCCCACCGACGGGTATCCCGGACTCCCCCTCGCTTGTGGACTATTTCTGTCCGACGCGGCCCCGCAATGGCTGTACACCTGTTCCGTCGCAAGGTACAACAGGGGCACGAACCTCGGAGGCACGATGCCCGCCGCCCACCTCGCCCCTGTCGAAAGCGCCACCAGCCCCCTCGGCCTCGCGGCCTGGGACGTCGTCGCACCGGGGACCTCTCCCGAGGGCTGGCACGAGGCCGGTGAACGCGTGTGGGTCCGTCCGGGCCCCGCTCCGCATGGGTTGTGCCTGTTGGTACCTCGTGGCCACGGACGTCCGATCCTCGGGATCGTGGAACCCGGCCGTCGGCTTCGGGGACCGTGGGGGGAGCCCTGTGCGGCCGAGCGATGGGAGATCGCGGGCCTTGTCGTCGGCCGATCCGCCGCGCGCCAAGCCGCCTGAACGCGCCGCCCCCAACGCCACACGATAGGGGAGACGCGGGGAGCCGACATGCGCGTGTTGCTCGTCGCCAACACGGCGGCTTCGATGGTCTGGTTCCGCGAGCCGTTGATGCGCACGCTCGTGGCGCGGGGCCACCGGGTGTTCGTCGCCGCACCCGACGGGTGGGGCGTCGACCGCATCCTCGCGTGCGGTGCGAGCTTCGTCCCGCTGTTTCAAGCCCACGGCTGGTCGTTCGGCGCCGCCGAGAAGCTGGCCGCCAACTACCACGACCCCACGCAGGACCTGGAGGCCATCTGGGACCTTCGGCGGATCTGCCGGACCGTCCGGCCCGACGTCGTTCTGGCGTACACGCACAAGATGTCGCTGCTCACCCCGGTCGCCGCACGACTGGCTGGCGTCCCTCGCGTCCACGGCATGGTCACCGGCCTCGGGTTCCCGAACCTCAAGGGAGGGCCGAGGCAAACGGCGGTTCGCGCTGCCTTTCATGCCTCGCTAGCGGCGGCGGGCGCGCTGTCCAACAGCCTGATCGTGCTCAACCCCGACAACGAGGCGGAGCTTTTGGAGCGCCGCGTCGTGCCCGCCCACAAGCTGTGGTGCATGGACGGCGAGGGCGTCGACGTCGACAAGTATGCCGCATCCCCGCCGTCGTGGGAGCCCGGCGCGACGACGTTCCTGATGGTCGCCCGCCTCGTCGGCTACAAGGGTGTCCGCGAGTACGTCGACGCCGCCCGACAGGTGCGCCGCACGCACCCGAACGCAAGGTTCCTCCTCGCAGGGGGGATCGACACATCCCACCCCTCCGCCGTCCTACAGACCGAGCTCGACGCGTGGCGCGCCGAGGGTGTGGTCACGCTGGTCGGCCACGTCAGCGACATCCGCACCGTGTTGCATGACGCCCACGTGTTCGTCCTGCCCAGCCTCGAAACCGAGGGCCTACCGATGAGCAGCATGGAGGCGATGGCGGCGAGCCGTCCCATCCTCACGACCGCGGTGCCCGGAAACCGGGAGACCGTCCGCGAGGGGATCAACGGCCGCCTCGTTCCCCCGCGCGACGCCGCGGCCCTTGCCTCCGCGATGCGCGAGTTTCTCGACCACCCGGAGCACGGACCCACGTGGGGCGCCGCGAGCCGACAGATCTGCGCGGAGCGCTTCGCGGCGGACAAGGTCAACGCGGCGCTCCTCTCGCACCTCGGGCTGTAGCGACACGGGCGGCCAGCACGTCGCCGCCGCCTCGCGTCCCTGGGGGGCTCACGGAACGCAGGTCGCGCCGTAGCCGAGGTTCCACTGCGTCTCGCCGACGATCGTGTCGTTGCACAGGTCGAGCACGACGATGTCGACCGCAGCGTCGCCGTCGAGATCCACCACGGCGTACTCTGGCTTCTCCACGCCCGTCTGGCACGTCAGGGCGCCGGCGATGCCGTCGAGCGACTCCGGTCCGCGGAACAAGCGCCCGGGGATGTCCCAACGCGCCGAGGCCGCATCGAAGCCTGCGCCGGTGTTGGGGTAGAATGCCCAGTACACCTCGCCGATGTCGCCACGCGCTCCGGTGTCGCAGGCGTCGAGAATGACCAACTCCGGGAGGCCGTCGCCGTTGAGGTCGAGGAGCTCGTAGGTGGGCTTGTCGTTCGCACCGGCGCAGTCCTGCGCCTCGCCGAAGCGCTCGAAGGTCGTCGCCCCGGGGTATTGCGCGCCGGGCACAGACCACGTCGAAGCCGTCGAGGCGAACGTGCCCCCGAGGTTGTAGTACACCTCCCACGACGACTCGCCCGTCCCGCTCCCCGCGACACACGTCTCGGTGATCACGAGGTCGACCGCACCGTCCCCGTTGAGGTCGCGCAGGCCGTAGGCGGGCTCATCCTCGTTCGTGCCAAAGCACTCGAGGTCCGACGACAGGTCATCCAGAGACTCGTTGCCCGCGTAGGCGGCGCCGGGGATCGCGATGTCGGTCCCGGTGGCGGCGAACGCCGCACCGTCGTTGAAGAACACCCGCCACGTCGACTCGCCCAAGCCGCCGGACGCGCAGTCGTCGGTCGTCACCAAGTCGACCGCGCCGTCCCCGTCCAGGTCCACCAGCTCGTAGTCCGGACGGGCCGTGCCGCCGTTGCACTCCAACTCGGAGGCGACGTTGTCGAAGGTCTCGTTGCCTCCAAACAGGCTGCCGGGGACCGTGTGGTTGACGGAGGTCGCGTCAAAGCCCAGGCCGTTGTTCAGCCAGACGCGCCAGTACTGCTCGCCCACGGCGCCAGCTCCCCCCGCGTCGCACTCGTCCACCGCGACGAAGTCCGGCAGGCCGTCGCCGTTGAGATCGAACGTCGCGTAGGTCGGCTGCAACGCGCCGCCCTGACAGTTCTGCGGCTCCGCGGTCAGGTCGAACGACTCCGAACCGCTGTACGTCGCCCCAGGGATCGCCCATGTGTACGCGGTGGGCGCGAACCCATCGCCCTCGTTGAAATAGACCTCCCAATACGTCTCACCGACCGCGCCGTTACCCCCCTGATCGCAGCGGTCGGTGATCACGAGGTCAGGCCGCGCGTCGCCATCCAGGTCGAGGAGTTCGTAGGCGGGTACCTCGTCGCTACCGGGGCAATCCAGCGCGCTGGTGATCTCGTTGAGCGTCGCCGCCCCGGGGTACGCCGACCCAGGGACCGACCAAGCATCCGGGGTCACGGTGAAGCCGCAATCCGGCGGCGTCCCCGTATCGATGGGCGTGTCGACCGGCGTGTCCACCGGGGTATCGACCGGGGTGTCGATGACGGCTCCGGTGTCCCCGGTATCCAACGACGTGTCGGCCGGCGTGTCGATCGGCGTGTCGATCGGCGTGTCCGCACCCGTGTCCGCGGTCTCAATCGGCGTGTCGATCGGCGTGTCGATCGGCGTGTCGATCGGCGTATCGACCGGCGTGTCGATCGGCGTGTCGATCGCAGAATCCGCCGTCTCGGTCGGCGTGTCGATCGCCGAATCCGCCGTCTCGGTCGGGGTGTCGATCGCAGAATCCGCCGTCTCCAGCGCGGGCCCGTCGGTGTCCGCAGAGTCTGCGGTCTCCGAGCCTCCGTCGGTGTCGCCCGAATCCGAGGCCGTCTCGCCGGTTTCGGCCGGATCGGTTTCGACCGTAGCGGTCTCGGTCGTGTCGGTGTCGACCGTGTCCGGCGTGTCCGTCGGGAGCGTGTCCGGCGGGGTCGCGGAGTCGATCACGCCCGTGTCGATCACCTCGGGGATCTTGTTGCGGCAGGCACCCACGCCAAGACCGGCCACCAACCACACCAAGGACGCACGACGCATGGACCCTCCCCGAGTTCGCATCGTACACCACGCG